>JAAOIJ010000136.1 GCA_015163815.1 Endozoicomonadaceae bacterium | reverse complement strand
TAGAGGTGGAAATACAACCAAAATTCATATGCTGGCTGATGGAAATGGGCGCCCAATTGACTTTGAAATCACTGGAGGCGAAGTTCATGATTCAAAAATGGCTTATAGCCTGATGCTAAAAATAAAAGAAGCTGACTATTTTATAGCAGATAAAGGATATGATTCTGAATTAATTCGAGAACAAGCAAAACAATTAGGAATGGAGGCTATGATTCTAAAACGCTCTAACACTAAACAACCTGCTATTCATTTTAAAAAAAAATATTTATAAATCAAGGCATCTTGTTGAAAATTTATTTGCTAGATTAAAACATTTTAGAAGTATTTCAACTCGTTTTGATAAGCTAGCTAGGCATTTTAAAGCGATGATTTATATTGCGTGTGCTATTATTTTGGTGAATTCAGAATGAGGACACGCCCTAGATTATCTCTGGAGGATGGATTCAGATCATACTACTCTTTTGATTAAAAAAGATTTGCCTAAAATTTATCAAGATTTATTACTTTTTATAAATAGATTTGATGTAATAAGACAAAGAAGCCCAAGTATTTTTCCTGACAATATACAGAAAACTCTCACATCTCATCATGTATCTGCTAATAATTTAGACCAGGTCATTTAATGCCTTTTGTGTGAAGTGTAACAGAGGCTATTATATAGACAAACGATTACTTTTAATCATGGCAAAGCATTCTCTCAGCATGAAGTTTTATTTAAAGCATTGAAAATAACATTTTCATATGAAAACAGAAGGAAAATGATGAAGAAATATGCTAAAAAGTAGGATGGGAGTTAAAATAAATGCATATTTTATGCGGAGTTGAGCATCATTTGCGATGATTACTTGCTTGGATAGCATAGCTGTTTTTTTGCCTGAATTTTTAAAAAAATAAAATCAATTTTTTTATATTTTTTACAAAATGTAAAAAAAATTGATTTATTCAGAATTGATTAATTATAAAAATGTTACACTGAAAAAAATCGTCCAAGATACTAATCGATGAAATAGGATGTGTATTCACATTTTCGTCTTATTTGATAGACTGCAAAGGGAGATTATTTCAAATGATTTATGACGGGCAGTGTCTTTCTGTTGTGCAATCTAAACAAAAAATAGTATCACTGATTTTTGACCATCAGGTTGATACAGTGAATAAATTGAGTCGTACAACATTGAATGAATTCAAATCTGCTATTGAAGCGATTAAGCAGCTTGATGATATTCAAGGATTATTAATTAAAAGTGGTAAAAAAGATTTTATTGTTGGGGCTGATATTGATGAATTTATTGAATTTACACAGCTTACTGAAGAACAATTAAGTGATTGGTTGAAACAAGTTAATATCTTATTTAAATCAATAGAAGACTTTTCTTTTCCAACAGTCTCTTTAGTATCTGGATATGCTTTAGGTGGTGGATTTGAACTGTGTTTATGTACAGATTATCGAATTTTAGATATAGAAGCTTCTGTTGGGTTACCAGAAGTTAAATTAGGCCTTTTTCCAGGATTTGGAGGAACCGTTCGATTACCTCGATTAATTGGTGCTGATAATGCGATAGAATGGATTTGTTTAGGGCGTTCTTATACTGCAAAAGAAGCTTTACAATTTGGTGCTATTGATGCAATGGTTCCTTTGAATCAATTAGAAATAGCAGGATTAGATTTATTAGCACGCTGCCAAACAGGTGAGTTAGATTGGAAAGCGAGTCGGCAAAAAAAATTAAAACCTTTATCTTTAATGCCTGCAGATCAAATGATGATTTTTGAAACAGCTAAAAGCTTTGTAAAAAGTAAAGCTGGACCTCATTATCCTGCTCCTTTATCTGCAGTTAAAATCATGCAACAGCATGCTGATCTTATGCGAGATGAAGCCTTAAGAATGGAAGAAGCAGCTTTTCCAAAAGTTGCAAAAACAGCAGTGTCTCAAAATTTAATTGCTCTTTTTTTACAAGATCAAGCGCTCAAAAAGAAAACTAAAAACATGATTCAAAATATACCTCATTTGAAACAAAGCGCTGTTATTGGCGCTGGTATTATGGGCGGAGGTATTGCTTATCAATCTGCCTATCATGATATTCCTATTGTGATGAAAGATATTGTAAAAACTGGTTTAGATCAAGGATTGCAAGAAGCGTCTAAATTATTGATCAAACAAATTGATCGTCAAAAAATTACAACACAACGTATGGCTGAGATACTCACAAAGATTACGGCAACTTTATCATATGATGTACTGAGTTCTGTTGATTTTGTCATTGAAGCTGTGATTGAAGTTGAATCCATCAAACAGCAAGTATTACAAGAATTAGAACATCATTTATCCGATACCAGTATTATTTGTTCTAATACATCTACCTTATCTATTACAAAATTAGCTCAATCTTTAAAATACCCAGCACGTTTTTGTGGCATGCATTTTTTTAATCCAGTCCATCGAATGCCTTTAGTAGAAATCATTCGTGGAGAAAAAACACATCCAGATACGATTGCAACTACAGTTGCTTATGCTAATAAGATGGGTAAAACAGCTATTGTTGTCAATGATTGTCCTGGTTTTTTTGTGAATCGTGTTTTATTTCCTTATTTAGCGGCATTGAATCCATTAATTGCAGAAGGGATTAGTTTTGAATCGATTGATAGCATCATGGAAAAAATGGGTTGGCCAATGGGGCCAGCTACTTTATTAGATTTAATTGGCTTAGATACAGCTCAGCATGTTGAGAAAATTATGGCTGCTGGTTTTCCTGATCGTATGCCGGTGACTTTTAATAATCCGCTTGAAAAATTATTAAAAGCGAATTATTTAGGTAAAAAAAATAAGATAGGATTTTATGAATATCATCGAGATAAAAAGAATAAAGAAATTAAAACAGTCAATATGAAAGCAATAGAATTATTATATGGCGCTAATACACCAAAACAAGGTGAAGCAGATCACATTATTCAGCGTATGATGATTCCTATGGCGATGGAAAGCATTCGTTGTTTAGAAGAAAAGATTATTGATAATCCTGCAGAAGCTGATATGGCGTTGCTTTATGGTTTAGGTTTTCCTCCTTTTAAAGGCGGTATTTTTCGTTACATTGATGCCTTTGGATTAGATCATTTTGTCAAAACAGCTCAAAGTTTTTTATCAGTGAGCCCAATGTATCAGCCAACTGAATCTTTATGTCAATTAGCCAAACAAGGTAAAACTTACTATTAAATTACGATGATGACATATTGAATACGTTGAAAGACAGCAGGAGCAAAGTATGAAGCGTGATTATAACCCAACTGATGCCGTAATTATTGATACTGTGAGAACGCCTATGGGGCGATCACGAGAAGGTCTATTTAGATATATTCGCGCAGAACAATTATCGGCACATGTCATGAATTCACTCGTGAAACGCCAGCCAAACTGGGATATTGAATTAACAGATGATATTATTTGGGGTTGTGTGAAGCAAACCAAAGAACAAGGATTGAATATTGCTCGTAATGCAGCCTTATTAGCTGGATTACCTTATAGTATTCCTGCGCAAACAGTAAATCGCCTATGTGGTTCTTCTATGCAAGCAGTACATGATGCTACGCTAGCTATTCGAGCCGGAGTAGGTCATATCTATATTGCGGGAGGTGTTGAGCATATGGGGCATATTCCTATGGATTATGAAGTTGATATTAATCCAGCGGCCTCTCTTTTTAGTGCTAAAGCTTCCAATTTAATGGGTTTAACTGCGGAAATGTTAGCAAAATTTCATAGTGTGACGCGTGATGCACAAGATCAATTTGCCCTTAGATCACATCAATTAGCAGCGCAAGCGACACATCAAGGCTATTGGAAATCTGAAATTGTGGCAACTGAAGGGCATAATGTTCAAGGATTTAAAGTAGCCTGTGACCGTGATGAAGTGATTCGTTTTGATAGCTCACTAGACGCTTTAAGTGCTTTAAAACCTAGTTTTGATCCTAAAAAAGGGAGTGTAACAGCAGGCTCTTCATCTGCTTTGTCGGATGGTGCCGCAGGTTTACTTGTGATGTCCTATGAAAAAGCCAATATATTAGGTTTAATTCCTCGTGCTAAAATTAAAGCAATCGCTGTTTCAGGATGTGATCCTGCATTAATGGGAAGAGGGCCTGTTCCTGCAACACAAAAAATATTAAAACAAGCCAATATTACATTACAAGATATTGATACTTTTGAATTGAATGAAGCGTTTGCAGCGCAAGCGCTATCTGTTATTCAAGAATTGAAATTGGAATCAATGCTGGATCATAAAATTAATTTACAAGGAGGGTCGATTGCATTAGGACATCCATTAGGTTGCTCAGGAGCCCGAATTATAGGTACTTTACTGAATATTATGGAACGTAAAGACACGACACTAGGGTTAGCCACAATGTGTATTGGCTTAGGTCAAGGTATAGCAACATTAATTGAAAGATGTTGACTGAAACGGGCTACAGTCTGAATGAATCTGATATAAAAAATCAGGATGATCCGATATATTTATACCATTTGACTTTGTGAAAACTACGTTTTCATTCTATAGCGATCCAACTTGTGCTATGATTTCATCATTGAAATACCCTTATGCATTTTTTACATCGCATTGTTTTTCAGCGAACACTTGAGATACGTGATATGATGCCGTCATCATTTTATTGTATTTGCATGATATGATGTTTTATAATTTGCTTATGTTAAAAGGGTGATTATCTATTATGAGCGATGTGTTATCTCCTATTGATCTAGAAAAACAGACGCCAATGATGCGTCAATATTTAGCAATTAAACAGCAATACCCCTCACATTTATTATTATATCGTATGGGTGATTTTTATGAGCTATTTTATGAAGATGCTAAAAAAGCCTCTCAGTGTCTTGATATCACTCTGACTCAACGCAATAAAACATCTGAAAATCCAGTTCCAATGGCTGGCATTCCATATCATGCATTAGATAATTATTTGCCACGTTTAATTAAGCAAGGTGAATCAATTGCAATTTGCGAGCAAGTCGGAGAGGTTAATGAAAAAGGCCCTATGATGCGAGAAGTCGTGCGTATCGTGACACCTGGCACAGTGAGTGATGAATTATTATTAGATTCACGTCAAGATAATTGGTTAGTCTCAATTGATATTGATGAAAAAAATAATCTATATGGTTTAGCCTATTTAGATATCAGTAGTGGACAATTTCATGTCAGTGAAATAAAAAGCTTAGACTGTATTTTAAATGAATTAAAACGACTAGCTCCAGCAGAAATATTATTAAATGAGCGCTGTCATTATGCTCATGAGATTTCACAATATACCGGCATTAAAATTCTCAATGCTTGGCAGTTTGATTACCATAGTGCTTATACTGCATTAACAAAACAATTCAAAACGCATCATTTAGATGGTTTTGGTTGTGAAGCACTCACAATTGGTATTCAAGCTGCAGGTTGTATCTTACGTTATGCGCAAGCAATGCAAAAAGGTCCATTACCTCATGTGCATACTTTGTCTGTTTCTCATTATGAAGCCTATGTCATATTAGATGAAGCAACACAGCGTAATTTAGAATTAACACGTAACATTCATGGCCAAAAAAAGAATACTTTATTGAGTTTGATGGATACTAACGTAACCGCTATGGGTAGTCGTTTATTGCAGCGTTGGTTACAACAACCTATTCGTGATTTAAAATGCTTACAGCAAAGACAATCTTGTATTACACAGTTCATCACGAACTATCATTTTGAATCAATAAGAGATATTTTAAAATCCATTGGTGATATAGAACGTATTTTAAGTCGTATTGCGTTGCGCACAGCAAAACCAAGAGATTTATTTCGTTTAGGAGAGTCGTTAGTGCAATTGCCTGTATTGCATGATACATTGTCATCTTTTGCGAAAGATTATTTACATCATTTAAACGAAGACATGCATCAGTACCCAGATTTAGTGCAAGCCATTCAAAAAGCGATCAAAGTGGATGCTCCACCTGTTTTACGTGAAGGAGGTGTGATTGCTGATGGATATGATGAATTATTAGATGAATGCCGTACTTTGCAAACGAATGCAGGTGATCATTTATTAGAAATAGAATTACGTGAACGGAATAAAACACAATTATCAACTTTAAAAGTTGGTTATAATAGAGTACATGGTTATTTTATTGAAGTGAGTCGGCGTGAAGCAGACAAAGTGCCTAGTGACTATATTCGTAGACAAACTTTAAAAAATGCTGAACGTTTTATTACCGATGAATTAAAACATTTTGAAGATAAAGTATTATCAGCAAAAAGTCGTGCATTAGCGCGAGAAAAAGTGCTATATGAGGTTTTATTGAATAATATTGCAGCCTCATTACACCCTTTGCAGCGTACAGCAGCTATCTTAGCTGAACTTGATGTGCTGAATACACTGGCAGAACGCGCAGATCAATTAAATTGGATTTGCCCTACTTTAACACAAGATCGTCAAATATTTTTAAAGAAAAGCCGGCATCCTGTTGTCGAAGATGCGTTGTCTGGACCCTTTATACCCAATGATATTATATTAAATGATGAGCAGTATATGCTGATGATTACTGGGCCTAATATGGGAGGTAAATCAACTTATATGCGGCAATGTGCATTAATTGTATTAATGGCGCATATCGGGAGTTATATCCCAGCTGAACAAGGAGTCATTGGCCTTGTAGATCGTATTTTTACACGGATTGGTTCATCAGATGATTTAGCAGGTGGACGTTCAACGTTTATGGTTGAAATGAGTGAAACAGCCAATATTTTACATAATGCAACACCTAATAGTTTAGTGTTAATGGATGAAATAGGTCGAGGAACGAGTACATTTGATGGCTTATCGTTGGCTTGGGCTTGTGCGGAATATTTAGTGATTCATGTGAAGTCGCTTGCCTTATTTTCAACACATTATTTTGAGTTAACACAATTACCAGATATGATCCCTGCTGCCATCAATGTTCATTTAGATGCTACAGAGTATAAAGATAATCTTGTTTTTTTGCATACAGTAAAACAAGGACCAGCGAATCAAAGCTATGGTTTAAAAGTGGCACAATTAGCAGGCATTCCTCAATCAGTTATTATCAATGCCAATCAAAAACTCACAATGCTATCTACACAAAATCCAAAAGTTGCCTCTCAATCTAATCAAATGATGCAGTCTGCTTATTTCAAACAATTGCAAACAATAGACATTGATCACTTATCAGAAGATAAGGCAAAAAGATTATTACAAGATTTAAAAAGTACACTACCGAATGTAGCAACAATCAGCATGACGTAATCTAATTTTTTTATGTTGCACTGTTTTTCAAGAAAGGCAATCGTAAGCACGATGGTATAGTCAAAAAAAGTAATCATATGCTGATGATGCGTATCGTTGCTTACTATTGCAAAAAGAAAGATCTCAAATTGACAGGCTATTCATATTCAAAGTATGACGCCTTATCTTGCGTCGGATCAATCTTGACACAATCAGCCTATCGAAAAAGGCATTCATTTCTTGAAAATAGGTGAAATGACAAATAATCAAGTTAATGTAGCTAACATTTGTACAGGATTTTCCAAAAAATTTTTCCATTGCGCACTTAAACGAGCCAATGTCCCACCATCAATTAATCGATGATCAGCTGACCAGCTAATCATCATAATTTTACGAGATGTAATATTATTATTTTCATCAAAACGTGGTAAATCTCGAGTTTTTCCTAAGCCAACAATACAAGCTTCTGGGTGATTAATAATAGGTGTTCCGCACAATCCACTAATAGAGCCAAAATTAGAAATAGTAATGGTGCCTCCTTTGAGGATGTCTGGAGAGATGCGCCCAGATTTTGCTTGATTTTTCAATGTTATAAATTCTTGTGAAATATGCTGAATAGATTTGAGTTGGCATTGTTTTATATTAGGCACTAGTAAGCCAATTTTAGAATCTACTGCAATACCAATATTATGATTATTTAAATAATATAATTCTGTACATTGTTCATTTGTTTGCACATTAATGCCAGGATTGAGTTGTAGTGCTAAAGATAATGATTTTATAAAAAAAGCTAATAAAGGTAAGGGATGATTTGATTTTTCATTTAAAGTTTTTTGAAGTTGCATTAAATTTGTAATATCTACTTCTTCAAACAAGGAGAAATGTGGAATGATTTGAACAGCAGCCTGCATTTTTTTTGCCATTGCTGCTTTAATACCATTAATCGGTTCACTTTTTCTATCAGTATGTGTCTCTGGTTGAAGTACAAGAGAGGGTGTTATGATGTCTTGTGTTGAATTAGATAGATTATCTTGTGCTTCTTTATATTGAAGTAGATCTGATTTATAAATACGTTGATTGTCATCTGAACCAACAATATTTTGTAAATCAATATTTAATTCTCTTGCTAAGCGTCTTACAGAAGGGGAGGTGAGTATTTTATTTTTTTTAGGTTGTCTATCAGTTTGAGGTATTTCCGAATGATTTTGTGTCGTGATTTCTATATGAAATAAAGGGGTGTGTACTTTGGCTATTTCACCTTTTTTATAATACTGTTTGACTAATTTGCCGGATGCTTTGGCTGGAATTTGTATGAGCGCTTTGTCCGTTAAAATATCACATACAGGTTGATCTTCTTCCATAAAATCACCTTCTTTGATGAACCAGTCTACGATTTCACATTCCGCAATACCTTCTCCCACATCAGGTAAAATAAAATCTTCATATGTTTTATTTGTGTCGATCATGGTTGAACCATCACATGGTTTGACAGGGATATCTATAGAAAATAAAGGTGCTTGATTGGAAGGTGTATCTCCTTTTCGATAATATAGTTTATTCACTTTTCCAGAACTTTTTGATAATACAGATACAATATTTTTATTAATTTTTATATCACAGATAGGTTGATTCACTGCAAGATATTCACCTTCATGAATATGCCAGTTCATTAGTTCACATTCAAGAATATTTTGCCCTAACTCTTTTAATGTAAATTCAGTCATGGATGATTACTCCTAATAGCGCATACTGCGTTTAATCATTTCATAAGTTTTTAAATGGTCTGGTAAATATTCTTTTTCATGACAGAATGGAAAAGGAATATCTAAGCCGCAAACACGCATGATAGGAGCTTCAAGTGATAAAAAACATTCTAATTGTACAGTTGCTGCAATTTCAGAGCCAAATCCATTTGTAATGGGTGCTTCGTGATTAATAATGAGTCGACCTGTTTTTTTGACTGAATCAGTCACAGTTTGAATATCCCATGGTAAAATAGAACGAAGATCAATTAATTCTATTGAAATATTATCCTGTTCTAACGCCATTTTAGCTGCTTTCTGAATAACTTCAACTTGTGCTCCCCAGGCAACGATTGTGATGTCTGTACCAGTTTGTATAATGTCTGCAACACCTAGTGGTAAAGAATAATAGGTATCTAATACGTCAGATTTTGAAGTGCGATATAATTTTTTGGGTTCAAAAAATAAAACAGGATTAGGGTCTGAAATGGCTGATAATAATAAACCTTTTGCTTGATAAGGATCTCTAGGAATCACAATTTTCAAACCAGGTGTATGTGCGTAATAAGCTTCGGGTGATTGAGAATGATATAGGCCGCCAGCAATACCGCCACCGTAAGGTGATCTGACGGTGAGTGCTCCTACATTAAATTCACCGCCTGTTCGATATCGATATTTCGCTGTTTCATTCACTAATTGGTCAAAAGCTGGAAACATATAGTCAGCAAATTGAATTTCTGCAATAACAGGAATGCCCGTTGCGGCTAGGCCATTTGCAAAACCAATAATGCCTTGTTCTGTTAATGGCGTATTAAATACGCGATCTTCGCCGTATTTTTTTTGTAAATCTTTTGTAATACGAAAAACACCACCAAAAAAACCGACATCCTCACCTAAAATACACATGTGTGGATGTTTCGACATAGCGAGATCTAATGCATTATTTAATGCATTTAACATATTCATTTCAGTCAAGATGATACCTTTCTAATGCACATGTGAATATAGTTCTGGATAATGTTGAATATGTTTTTTTAAATCATCTAATTGATTGAACAGTTGTGTTGTTGGTTTGTCGTATACATCTTCAATCATTTGATCAATGATAGGTTTTTCTATTTTTTCAGCACGTTTTACGTCTGTTAAAATATCTTGTTTAATTTGTTCGGTTCGTTCTATTTCTTCTTTCAAGTCAATCCAATTTTTTTGTATTAAAAAAGTTTCATAACGATAAAATGCATTGTTTGTTGAAAATTTTTTTTCTTCTTCTTTTGTTCGATATCCTATTGGATCATCAGATGTAGAATGAGCAGCTGAGCGATAATTAATCGCTTCAATAAGAAAAGGTTTGTGTTGTGTCATGGCATGATTTCTAGCATATTGTGTTGCTGCATAAACAGCTAATACATCATTTCCATCAACGCGTAATGTATCAATGCCGTAACCGATACCTCTTGAGGCAATGCCATCACCAATAAATTGCTCATAAGTCGGTGTTGAAATTGCATAACCATTATTTCTGCAAAAAAAGATCACGGGTGCTTGATGAACTGCTGCCATATTTAAACCAGCATGAAAATCTCCTTCTGAAGCGGCACCTTCTCCGAAATAGCAGAGAGTGCAGTAAGGATCTTTTCTTAGGCGCTGTCCATAAGCATACCCTGATGCTTGAGGGATTTGCGTGGCTAATGGAGAAGAAATAGTCATATAATTTAAATCAGCTGATCCATAATGAACTGGCATTTGTCGACCTTTTCCAAGGTCTAACTGGTTAGAAAAAAGTTGGTTCATAAATTGTTGTAATGTAAATCCTCGATAGTGTAAAGCTGCTTGTTCTCGATATTGGGCAAAAATCATATCTTGCTGGTGTAATCCAGCAGCACTACCTGTAACAGCTGCTTCTTCACCGAGACATTGCATATAAAAACTAATACGACCTTGTCGTTGACAGGCTTGCATTCTATCGTCTAGTAATCGAATGAATTGCATGGTATGATAAATTTTTACAGCAGTTTTTTGATCGATAGTCGGGCATACAGCTTCTGGATAGAGCGATCCATTGGTTTTCAATAACGATAATGTTTCAATGGATAATGCGTCAGTTGTAATGGGTTTCAGTGTATGTGTGATAATATGGGTTGTATGATTAATTGTGTTTTTCATGTAGTTCTTCTCAATTTATTGACTGCATTGAGTAATATTCTGCCTTAATAAAAAGGTAAGACAGGTGTTGATAGGAATATATTGCACTGTCTTTTCTCGCCTGTTTTTGTATTCAATTTCTTGTTTTTTAAGTGTTTTATCGCTAATGACAATACGGTGAGGAACACCTATTAAGTCCATATCAGCTAATTTAATACCTGAGCTAACTTGTCTGTCGTCTAATAAAACTTCAATATTATGTTGTTGTAATTCGTCATATAAAGTTTGAGCAGCTTGTTTTACATCTGTTGATTTATCGATATTTAATCCTACAATGACCACTGAAAAAGGTGCAATAGATTCAGGCCATATAATGCCATTTTTATCATGATTTTGTTCTATTGCTGCTGCAATGAGACGGGTAACACCTAAGCCATAGCAGCCCATGAGTATCGGTTGTAATTTGCCTTGTTGATTAATGGCTTTTGCTTGTAAGGCTTGGCTGTATTTTTCGCCTAATTGAAAAATATGACCGACTTCAATGCCTTTTTGAATCGATAATATCCCTTTATTATCAGGGCTTTTGTCACCAGGCAGTACTTGTCTGCAATCGACTGCTCGAAGATACTGAGCATCTCTGTCCCAATTAATGCCTGTATAGTATTGATTAGGTTGAGTACTTGCGGCATAAAAATCAGACATATGCGAAACAGTATGATCGACAATGCAAGGTATTGGTAAATTCACAGGTCCCAGCAATGTGGTATGATGAAGGCCTATCTGTTTTTGTATTTCATCAGAAGTTGCAAGCTGTAGCGGTGTCAATACTTCAGGTAGGTGTGCTGCTTTTATTTCATTTAATGTATGATCTGCTCGAACGATTAAAGCAATCAAGAGAGAATCTATGGCATCTGATGCTTTAACTATATACGTTTTAATGGTATTTTCAATTGAAATATCAAAATGTTGCATGAAGGTGTTGATATTATTTATTTCGAGGTTCATGACTTGTTTTAAAGGCAGATGAGGTTGTTTTCGTATTGACAAAACAGAACATGTTTCTGCTTTCTCAACATTCGCTGCATACGTATTGTGTTCATTAAAAGCGATACTATCCTCTCCTGATTCCGCTAACACATGAAACTCATGAGAAATGTGACCGCCAATACTGCCAGTATCTGCTTCAACCGCGCGATAATTTAATTGAAGAGTCTTCAGTATATCGCAATAAGCGTCATGCATCTGATGATAAGTTTGATCTAATGATGTTTGTTCCAAATGAAAAGAATACGCATCTTTCATCATGAATTCTCGGCTACGCATAACACCAAATCGAGGTCTAATTTCATCTCTAAATTTTATTTGTATTTGATATAGCAGAGTTGGTAGTTGTTTGTAGCTATTGATTTCATGACGAATGAGTTCTGTCACCACTTCTTCATGTGTTGGCCCTAGAACAAAATCTCGATTATGCCTATCTTGAAATCGTAATAATTCTAAGCCATAATCATGCCATCTTTTGCTGCTTTTCCATAAAGAGCCAGGTTGAACGATAGGCATTTGAATTTCTTGTGCTGATACTTTTCTCATGGCTTGATGAATGATAGCGACTACTTTATTGAGGACTCGTGTCCCTGTAGGTAGCCAGATATATAATCCAGCTGCGAGTTTTCTAATTAAACCTGCTTTTAGCATTAATTGATGACTAATAGCTAGAGCATCTGAAGGCGTTTCTTTTTGCGTGCTTAATAAATATTGAGTCGTGCGCATAATCTTAACTTTATTGATACAAAAGGTATAAATAGCTTGTTGATTCGAGATCTGATCACATTATTTTTTATTCGTTTGAGGCAATGACGTCTTCGGCTTGTAAGCCTTTATCTTTGCTTGCAATGCTAAATTCTACACGTTGGCCTTCTAATAAAAAACGATGACCCACTCCTCGAATAGAACGATAATGCACAAAAATATCGGATCCTTCGTCTCGCGTAATAAAGCCAAACCCTTTTGTATTATTAAACCATTTAACCGTTCCTTTTTCTCGAGACTCTATTGTCGTCGTTATGGTATAGGGTCGAGAAAGATGAGAAAACAAATTAAACAATACTGCTAATATAGGACCTATTAAGGCAAAGTACGTCCACATTAAGTCTAATGATGGATACAATAGCACGATAGTACTTAGGATGCTGGCGCTGATCATATACATTGAGATAAACCAGGTTAATATTTTTTTTACAATAGAATCAGTAGATGACCTAAATCCTAACAATAGATGACCTGATGAGCACAGTAATAAAAAGAGGAGTGGTTGTTTTATGTATTCATCAATCTCAATATGAGATGAGGTGATAAAATAAGGTAAAAATAGGTATCCGGATAGCAGGATAAAACCACTTGTTAAATGGATAAGTTTCATAGAATTTGAGCAAGACCTTAGTGTTGTCTATCGTCCTAATTCCGCTGATTATAGCATGCTGTATTTTTCAGGACAAAACCACGTTAAAAAATAAATTTTCCAATCAATTTTTAATTTTTTGGAAAATCTCATTAGAATTTTAAAAAATAGTAGATTAATTATAACAATATACAACAGAAATAGACTAACTTACTATTTAGTACCGCTGATTATATCATAAAGAAAAAATGGTATGTACTTTATTACACTCTAAAGTTTTATTTGCAAAAAAGTACATAG
>JAAOIJ010000135.1 GCA_015163815.1 Endozoicomonadaceae bacterium | reverse complement strand
CCTGTTACCGCTCGACTTGCATGTGTTAGGCTTGCCGCCAGCGTTCAATCTGAGCCATGATCAAACTCTTCAATTGATCTTTCAAAATTGTCACACGTTCAACGTGCTTCAATTTAATTTCTTCTCACGATTAAATGACTCACGAAATGAATTCACGAGCTACTTACCATGAATTTAATAAACGTATTCATGACAAGTGCCCACACGAATTATCTGATTATATTGTTAAATATCGATGAATCCATTCAGCTTTTTGTTAAACTCCGTTTCAAAACAAGCATTCGACGTATTCTACGTGGTTTAAAAATAATGTCAAGACTTCTCGTCAAAATAAATCAAAAAACTAGTCATGCTTTAGCTATATGTATCGATACACACGATTATTCAATACATATTTTTCAAATAGACTGATTAATAAATAAGTCTATTTAATATATCAAGTCGACTTTTTACACTGTAAAAATGCAATCGTCATTCAATCTAGATAGTCAAAAAAGTTAAACTCTCATCATAATACAGATTACTTCTTTTACTATTTTTTTACTATCGAAAAAAAAGAAGTGTCTTACAATAGCTTGCCGAAATTTAGGTTCATAGGAAAACAACTTAAAATTAACATATTCATTCTCCAAAAAGAATACTATTCATTCAATAGAAACAAATTCAATATAATTGATTTTCTAGGATGATCTCTAGATTCTTAAAAATAAACGCCAATGTGCTTCTTCAAAGATACTTCAAGACATGATTTAAGATCATTTAATGAGTTCAAGATAAAAATCAAGTAAATTGCTAAATTTATTGTGAAATCAATTTATGTGTCGTTTTTGTATGTCTTTTTTTTCATTTTAAACAGCATTACAACATTACAAATAGGTGCCTAAAAAAGCAATGAGATAATCTTTTTGATATACTCATACCAAGTAGTATCAGTGCATTAAAAATTCAAATAAAAAATTAAAAATTGACCTGGATCGCTTAATACAAGATATTGAAAGAAAAATGAAAGGAACAGACAAAGCATCTTATTTGCAAGAAGAATTAATAATGGTAAAACGTTTCTTACAACAAGAGCGAAAAGATAAAAATAAACTATACACCAGAAGCAATCTGCATAAGCCTAGGAAAAGCGCATAAAGAGTATGAGTATGAGAACAAGGTATCTAGTCGATTCTAAATAAATCAATTTTTTTTAAATTTTGTAAAAAAATTGATTTTGTTTTTTAAAAGCAAATCTATCATGTGTTTTTTATAGGTATCATGCTGCTTTATTGCACACATTTCGTTTTGTATTATATCCCTTAATTCTCAAAATGAAGAGGCATTTAACGCTTTAAACAATAAGCATATTCTCCCATATCGCAAACATTATCGATTATAGAATGAAAAATACTCCAATAGCCTTCTGGTTGATTTAGCATGTAATTGTTGACAGCATGCCTCACGAATTCCTTCATTCAACTCATCACGGTTATGCACATAAAGAAAAGGTATATCTGCATATTCATTATTAGTTTTGTACAGACATTTATTCACAGATAAATCTTGAACTGCTATGTCACAACCTATTTGACTGCCGATAGAGTCAGGGTTTAATATTATTTTTGAATGACTATTTGCATGAATAGCATAATGCTCTCTAAGCATCATATTTTGTAGTATATCAACAGGTATAGTAGAAGGAAGATTTAAAGCATATATTTTAGGCATTGTGCCGCAATTACAATACTCTCCTTTATTCAAAGTTTCTATAGATACTCCAATACTCTCCATTTCTTTTGTATATACCATCAATAAAACATCATTAATTGACCTATATTCTGTATTTGGAATACTTGTTACACTAATGTTATTACATTCTGCTATTTGAATAGAAGACTCAGCAGTCAATGATTGATTTTTTGCTACAGGCATTCCATATGCTAGCAATTGCATAACTTGATTCTGAGGCAAGGAATCAATAGGCACAGGATAACAAGCAGACCCATAAGGGTATTTTGAATCCGGACAAAAACTATCAATACCCTTTAACAGCTTGACATGATCTGCTTTTTGAAAAGCTATCTTGCTTATTTTATGATTTTCTTGAGGTGTTATTTTAGGATGTTTAAACCTTACTGTGTTACTCATTTTAACCTGTTCTGGCATTATTGTTTTATTCATTTTTTCGTTTTCTTGCATGCTGCTTTGATTCATTTGCATTGGATTATTGACATTTTGAACGAATAGACTATCAATAGAATATGATGCGATATGAGCACCAATCATTCCACCTACTACACTACTAATCACTGAAGAAGTTAGTCTCAAGTAATTATTTTTGCAATACATTTTATCCATCATTGCATCATTCATATGTCGACAGACAGCTCCTCCTATCGTGCCTCCTATGGATATTGCTATATTGTCAGAAATAATAGCATTCGTTCCGATACTAGGCATATATGACAGTAGTGAGAATACTGTTTTATATTGTTGTTTGATTGCAGGACTACAAGTAGCATTGATAGTATAATCAAAGCCTAGTTTAGCGATTGCACCTATTCCACCTAAACCAATTGCTGAGGCGCCTGTTGCAGAAAAAATAGCCGATGCAGCTGCAGGCACGATAGCGCCAACTCCACCAGAAACAGCAACCATCACTCCACTTTGAATACTGACTGCCGTTAAACTACCACCAATGACTGTTTTAAAAAAAGAAGCCATATGGCTACATTCTTTGATCTTAGATTGTCCTATGTGTTTGGAAAGAAATGATTGTTTTCGCCTATTTTTTTTATCTTTCGGTAAAGAGAGTTGCAATTTGAGCTTACAAAGTGAATAAGAGACGCCTCTCCTGTTACCACATCCCATGCTGAACAAACTCCTTGACTTGAAGCGCTAAAACTGACAGCACTGACAGTTATGGTAACTAATATAAGACGAATAAATCATAGTGTTATTTTCATGTAATAAAGCCTCATTAAACATGATGTATCTCAGACATGACAGATAAAAAGCTATTTATCATAATACAAAACAGGCATCAAATCAAAATATGAACTGCAAGGTGAGACTTTAGCAATAAGATAACAAACAAGTCTGACATGATATTTTTCATTAAAATAATTTAAAAAATGAAGCTTTTCATGTGTTTTTTTAATCAAAAAAACACGCATGGATCTGCTGACTGCAAAAATCCCAAAGTATTTTTTTAGCGCCTAAAAAGCCATATCTAATCATCATTCAATGGAAAAAGTAGAGAATAAGCGTATATATTACGTAGAATAAAAATGAAATGATTTGATAAAAATTAAATTAACTACCGATGATCTATTGATGATAAAAATCATCTTGATATGATTAAAATATAATTTAACACATAATATCACCTCTAAAACGTCCTGATATCCGATATCACCCATAGAGTTTCATTGATATGCAGAACGTTATTTTCTATAAAATAAAATTTAACTATGCTGATTCTGTTTCAGAAATTGATTCTAGCTTACTAATGAGCATCGTTATTCTTTCATTCCAAGATTTATTTTCATGCTCAAACTTACCATTATCTTCTTTTAATGTAGTATTAGAAGCTTTTAGTTGATTAATTTCATCTTCATAAGCTGCTTTACAATCACGCAATTCTTCAATTTCCATGCGATATATTGCTAATACCTCAACTGCCGCTTCAATTTTTTCTTCTAATTGAGTAAGTGTTTCCATGATGATATGACCTCCATACACAAGTTCTAAAAAAATACACATTGATTACTATCATTTTCAATTGACGACTACATTGAATATTTATTGACATTACTCTGCGTGAGTACAGAGTGAAAGACTCCTGATTTAATTATAGATGAGCACTACATAGATTGCTCGAATAGAACAATAATATCATACTAAATATGAAGTCTATTTATATCATTCAATTTGATAATGTACTATTTTATTTCATACTCCATACATAGTCGACTCTGAATAAATCAATTTTTTTTTGTGAAAAAATTCAGGCACGACAAAAACCATGCTATCCAAGCAAGTAATAATCGTAAATTATGCCCAACTCCGCATAAAATAGCATTTATTTCATCTCCAATCTTACCTTTCAACATATTTCTTCGTAGTTTCCCTTCTGATTTCATATGCCCAATGTGTGGTTCAATTGCGCTTCGTCTTGCGAGTTTTTTCT
>JAAOIJ010000134.1 GCA_015163815.1 Endozoicomonadaceae bacterium | reverse complement strand
TTGTTGAAAATTTATTTGCTAGATTAAAACATTTTAGAAGTATTTCAACTCGTTTTGATAAGCTAGCTAGGAATTTTAAAGCGATGATTTATATTGCGTGTGCTATTATTTGGGTGAATTCAGAATGAGGAGACGCCCTAGACAATATACAGATTAGTCATGAAACTATTTATCAATACATTAAGAAACAAAGAGCACTGAAAACAGAGTTTATAGGCATAGAAAATGATGAGATTTTAGCGATTCAAAAAGCACTCAATAATAGACCTGGAAAAGTGTTAAACTATCGAGCACCTAATGAAGTTATGTGAGGAATAGAAAAACATTTAGGTGTCGCACTTCATGGTTGAATGGGCCTTTTTTAATAAAATAGTTGAGAAAATATGAAAAAAATTGCTTTATTAGCCTGTAATTTACCTCATCCTAAATTGCCTGGCTATTCTAATATTCAAATCATTCATGATTTTTTAAATAGAGAAAATATAGCATTTGATATTTATCCATTCTCTTGTATTAATTCTGATTTTCCTGAAAATACTTCAGATTTTGATGGTTTTATTATCAATGGTAGTCCTGTCAGTTGTTATGATAATTTATCTTGGATTTTGGAGTTAGAAGATTTTATTCGTGCTGCCTATTTGGATTCTGTGCCTGTTGTAGGTATTTGTTTTGGCCATCAAGTCATTGCCCAGGCATTAGGAGGCGTGGTTGAAAAATCGAAAATAGGCTTTCAATTGGGAGTCAATGTGATGACTTTGACAGACTCTTATCTACCTTATATGCCAGAAATCGAAGATCAGTTGAATATTTTTGTGAGCTATCAAGATCAAATTATTACATTGCCGAATGAAGCAAGATTATTAGCAAAAACAGATAATTGTCCTTATTTTATGCTCAAGTATGATCGAATGTTGACGATTCAAGGGCATCCTGAGTTAGATGATTATCATCAAAAGTTACTGATTAATGCCTTACTTGAAAAAAATATTATTAATAAGCCTCAAAGTATATTAGCAGAGAAATCTTTAAAAAAGAGGACTCATAATGCAGAGATTTCAAAATGGATTTGCCGTTTTTTGAGTCACCATGATGCGTGATGACTTCATGAACCCTTTTTCAACCTAATTCGTTGTCAGTATGCCTTTTATATTGAATGACTCAGTCAGCATATTATATCTATTTTTATTTGATGATAAAAATGTCGTTTTTTATCGAAAAAGTCTCATCGTTTCATTGAATTTATTATAGATCATGATAGCATAATATGGAGATCAACGATGATTATTATGTTTATCTAATGAGAGATTGATTGCAGTGAATTCAGCGCATTTATGTTCAATATGTCGTTCGCCACTTGGTAAAAAAATGTTTCAGGATTTTTGGGGGAATCGTTTTTGTATTGATCATCAGTATTACTTAGATCAATGTACTAGTTGTGGCCGATTAATTTGTGAAGCGTTGACAGAAGGTGGTTTCCGATATCCTGATGGTCTGATTATGTGTAGTTTATGCGATCGTCGTGGTATTTTTTCTGTAGAACGCGCTGAAATTTTATTAAAAGACATGAGATATGAGTTAAAATTGAATGGCCTCGATTTAGGAGAAGCTGAAGTGCCTATTCGTTTAGTCGATCGAAATGAACTTTTTAGAAGAAGTCGTCGATCCTCCAATGAAGGACATTTATTGTTAGGTTTAACGCGAGGCATGTTAAGTTCAATTAAAGATAAAGTGGTCGACAAGCGATTTATGGAAATTTTAATTCAACGCGGATTACCCGATGAGCAGTTTAAATTAGTTGCTATTCATGAATTATGTCATGCTTGGATTTTTTATCGTGGTATTCATCATTTATCTTTAAAAATAGAAGAAGGCTTATGTGTTTTATCAGAATATTTATGGTTAGAACGCCAAAAGATGCCCGAGGCTGAATTTTGGAAACAGCAATTACTAGAAAATCCAGACCTTATTTATGGCGATGGATTTAGACAAGCTTTGCAGTGTCTGCAATTAATGCCATTGCCTCGTATGATGCGTTATATTGAAGAAAATAAGAAATTTCCAGGATTTTTGGCTAAATTATTATTCGTGTAAAGGCTGTTTATCTGTTAATTTTTTGCTATGCATGAGCCATATAAAATATTAAAATAATGATAAAAAACATTTACTTATGATTTTTAATTGTGCTCTGATGAGCGTGTGAAATGTTTTTTATTATCTATCGTGGAATGATTAAGGTTGCTTCAAATCTAGAGGCTCTATACACTATTGCTATTTCAATGTATTTCGTCTCATGAGCATGCATCATATGTCCTTTACTTTTTATCAATCTCTTAAAAATCAGTTGGATTTATTAAATAATCAACATTTAAATAAAGCTGAACGTATTATTATTAGCCAGCAAGCTGCTAAAATTAAATTACAGTCTGGTCAAATAGTTTTAAATTTTTGTGCCAATAATTATTTAGGATTGGCTAATCACCCCAAATTGATTCAATCAGCACAAGCTGCGTTAGATGAATATGGTTATGGTTTAGCTTCGGTGAGATTTATTTGTGGAACACAAAGTATACATAAACGATTAGAAGCTAAATTATCTCATTTTTTAGAAATGGATGATACCATTTTATATTCTTCTTGTTTTGATGCGAATACTGGCTTATTTGAAACGATTTTAGATCAGCATGACGCTATTATTAGTGATACATTAAATCATGCCAGTATTATTGATGGGGTTCGATTATGTAAAGCAAAAAAATATCGATATCAAAATAATGATATGTCAGATCTGGCTGTAAAGTTAGAGCAAGCAACGAAAGAAGGTGCTCGATATAAATTAATTGTTACAGACGGTGTTTTTTCTATGGATGGTATTATTGCAGATTTAAACAAAATATGTGATTTAGCAGATCAGTATGAAGCATTAGTTATGGTTGATGATTCGCATGCTGTTGGCTTTATAGGCCCTTCAGGAAAAGGAACGCATGAGTATGAAAAAGTCATGGGTCGTGTTGATATTATTACAGGTACTTTAGGTAAAGCATTAGGTGGTGCTTCAGGAGGCTATACAAGTGGTCGAAAAGATTTAATTGAATGGTTAAGAAATCGATCAAGACCCTATTTATTTTCAAATACTTTATGTCCAGCTATTGCTGCAGCTTCTGTTACAGCGCTAGATTTAATTCAAAATGAAGGGGTGAAAGCTAGACAAGTATTACAAGAAAATAGCCAATATTTTAGAAGAAAAATGAATCAACTAGGGTTTTATTTAGCAGGTTTAGATCATCCTATTATTCCAGTCATGCTGGGTGATGCAGGTGTGACAAAGCAATTTGCAAAAGATATGTTGCTAGCAGGTGTGTATGTGACCGACTTTTCTTATCCAGTGGTGCCAAAAAATCAAGCGCGGATCCGAACGCAAATGTCAGCATTGCATACACGAGAACAGTTAGATCAAGCTATTAGTGCATTTAAAACCGTGGGTAAAAAAAATAAAATCATTGAATGATCATTCTATTTTTATTGTCTGTAGGACCCGTTATATTTCTTAAAATAATTGCAATAGATTTCTACATGCAGTCTAGATAGTGAACAGTTTTATTCTGTGACCATAGCGTTCAATTGGCGATTATATTCTACAGTGATGGGCTCTTTTCAAGATCATTTTCTCTATCTTGCAAATCGTGATATTCTCTATTAGTTAGTCTCATGATTAAGCAAGCTTTTTAAGATAAAAAAGCTTGCTTAATTGAGAGGGATAGTGAATTAATAAAAACAGATTAAGCCGTTACTTCTTCTGTCGTTTTTGATTTTTTCTTTTTAACTGGAAATTTACTTGAAATGGTTGATTCTTTTGTAGATATTTCTTTTTTATTCGATTTTAATGCTTTTGTTTTTGTTTTAGAGGCTGGCTTTTCAACTGTGCTATTGTCTTCTTGATTGCCTGTTACTTTGCTGGTTGTTTTTTTGCTTTTTGTATTCGTTTTTTTATTTTCTTCTTCTTTTTTTTTGTTGTGCTCTTCTTTTAATTTTTCTAATTCTGTTTTTGATTGTTGTAATTGTTGTTGTAATTGTTTCTGTTTAGATTTTAAAGAATTATTTTCAAGAGTAGCGTCTCTATTTTGTTCCTGTAAGCGCTTAATTTGTTTTTTCATGCGATCAGGATTAATAGCACGGTGATTTTTTAGTTCTTGCTCCAAATTTTTCACTTGCGAGTCTAATTTGCTTGATTTTTTGTCAGATGATTCAAGCTGAGATTGTAAACTATGGATTTCTTTATCATGTTCCGTAGTAATATGTAAAAGTGCTTCAAGACGTGCTTGCTCTAACGCAATGTGAGCATCACCTTGTACAGGTTGGTCACCCATACTGTGTGTTGGCATCGTTTTTACCTCAGTGTTGTTAAGAATATAATGTGTTTGATTCAGCGCAATATCTTGTCAGTGTTAACATAAAAACGATTGCATTGTGTTTTTTTTGAAAAATAAAACAAAGAACAAACACGAGTATCATTTGAAAAATGAGCAAATTGACTCAAACCTCGTGACATTATATGACTAAACTGGAATAATCTCAAATAAATCAAAAAAAAAGACACAATTTTATAAGAATATAGATTGAATATAGGAGATATATTGTTAATTTCTTATGATTAACAATAGTTTAAAATATTTTTCTTGAATATGTTTTTTGAATGATGTATTGATGTGTTTTTTGAATATATGATGTAGAGTGATTGGACCATTCTGATAAATACTGTGAATATTCAAATGAGATGACGATAGTGATGTATCATGTGACAGTGTGATGATTGAATGTTTTAGTTAGGGCATACTGTATGGTTAACGCATTTTATTTTTAAATGAAGCGAGTCATTCAAGGTTAAAAACATGTTATTTAAAGATAAAAAACTAAACTGCTTCTCTTCCTCTCCTAAAGTTAAATTATGCGGATTTACAACACCTGCCCCGGTTTTATGTGCTTTAGATTGCGGAGTTGATGCAATAGGTCTTATTTTTTATGAAAAGAGTCCCAGGTTTGTCTCTATAGAGCAAGCAACCGTTATTGCTGATATTGTAAAAAATAGAGCTGA
Source organism: Endozoicomonadaceae bacterium (assembly GCA_015163815.1). Classification (GTDB taxonomy): domain Bacteria; phylum Pseudomonadota; class Gammaproteobacteria; order Pseudomonadales; family Endozoicomonadaceae; genus JAAOIJ01. The sequence goes on along the minus strand of JAAOIJ010000134.1, from coordinate 7,119 downwards.
TTTAGTCGGCGTCTTTGTGAATGCTTCTGAAAAAATGATTCAGGCTGTTTTGAGTGAAATTCCTTTAAGTGTATTGCAATTTCATGGTCATGAGACGCTTGATTTTTGCAAAAAATGGGTTAATATACCTTGGATTAAAGTAATTTCTGTGCATCCTGATGCCTGTTTAACAAAACCACTAGATTTATGGTCTCCACATGCTTCGGTTTGTTTGTTAGATACACATTCAGTTGCCTATGGAGGATCTGGTGTATCATTTAATTGGTCATTAATCCCCAGTCAATATCGAAAGAAAATTATATTATCTGGTGGTTTAAATATCAATACAGTACAAAAAGCAATAAAGATAGTTCAACCTTTTGCCGTTGATGCCAGTAGTGCTATTGAAACATCTCTTGGTATTAAATCTTGCCCTTTAATTAAAGTATTTTTGCGAGAAATTCATGAAATCAGCTGAAATTAAAAAATATATTTGGCCTGATAAACAAGGTCATTTTGGTGAATTTGGAGGTCAATTTATTGCAGAAACACTGTTTCCTGCAATAAATGAATTACAAAAAGCATTTTCGATTTACTTGAAAGATTCTGATTTTCAAAGAGAATTAGATGAGGATTTAGCTTTCTATGTAGGCCGCCCATCGCCTTTGTATTTTGCAAAAAATTTAACACAATATCTAGGTGGTGCAAAAGTTTTTTTTAAAAGAGAAGATTTAAATCATACAGGTGCCCATAAAATTAATCATGCCGTAGGTCAAGCATTACTAGCTAAAAGAATGGGTAAAACACGTATTATTGCAGAAACTGGTGCCGGTCAGCATGGCGTTGCAACCGCAACTGTTGCGACTAAATTAGGTTTGAAATGTGTCATTTATATGGGTGAAAATGACATGAAACGGCAAGCGGCTAATGTTTATCGTATGAAGTTATTAGGAGCTGAAGTCAAAGTGGTTACAACTGGGTCTAAAACTTTAAAAGATGCAGTGAATGCTGCATTACGAGATTGGGTTTCTAATCTAGATGATACTTTTTATTTATTAGGCACAGTATTAGGCCCTGCGCCATATCCAGAAATGGTGCGTACTTTTCAAAGCGTAGTCGGTCGTGAAGCAAAAAGACAATCTATTGAACTGACTGGAAAATTGCCTAATATGTTAGTAGCCTGTGTGGGCGGAGGGTCTAATGCGATTGGTTTGTTTTATCCTTTTATAGAAGACGCTGCAGTTCAATTAGTAGGTGTTGAAGCAGCAGGTAAAGGGATCGATACACCTGAGCATGCCTGTCGATTAAGTGCACATGGTCGAGTAGGTGTTTTGCATGGCAATAGAACGTATATCATGTCTAATCATGAAGGCCATATTTTACCTAGCCACTCCATTTCAGCTGGCTTAGATTATCCAGGTGTAGGACCTGAGCATGCTTGGTTAAAAGAAGCCGGTCGTGTTAATTATGTGAATGCAACTGATAAAGAAGCATTACATGCTTTTCGTTTGATTACATTAAAAGAAGGCATTATTCCTGCATTAGAAACCAGTCATGCCCTGGCTTATGTCATTAAACAAGCCCCTTTGATGAAATCAAGTGAAATCATCATTGTTAATCTTTCAGGGCGAGGCGATAAAGATATCAATACCGTTGCTAAAATTGATGGTATTACTTTGATGGAGAATTAATCATGTCACGCTTAATATCTTGCTTTAATGAATTAAAACAGTTAAATAGAAAAGCTTTAATTCCTTATATTACCACAGGGCATCCTGAGTTAAAGTTAAGTGTCGAATTAATGCATCTTTTAGTTAAATCTGGTGCTGATATTATTGAATTAGGTGTTCCATTTTCTGATCCTTTTGCTGATGGTCCTGTGATTGAAAAAGCGCATGATATTGCAGTTGCTAAAGGTGTAGGATTAAGTCATGTATTTGATGTGGTCTCAGAATTTAGAGTGTTGGATAAAAAAACACCTATTGTCTTAATGTCTTACCTTAATCCAATTGAAATGCTGAATAATGCACGTTTTGCAGAAAAAGCAAATATTGCAGGAGTTGATGCAGTCCTAATCGTTGATTGTCCACCAGAAGAATCATCTGCCTTAGCAAAAGAATTGAATCAGGTTGATATTGATATGATTTTTTTAGTTTCTCCCAATACATCAGATCAACGGATTAAGCAAATTGATCAACTGAGTTCAGGGTATATTTATTATGTTTCTCTGAAAGGCGTGACGGGATCCAATATCCCTGATATTGATCATGTGGTACAACGTGTCAATCATGTTAAAACAATGACGGATTTGCCGGTTGCAGTAGGATTTGGTGTCAAAGATGGAAAAACTGCAGCTGAAATTAGTCAAGCAGCAGATGGTGTTATTGTGGGAGCAGCCTTAGTCAAAGAATTGCATGATCATATACCCACGATTGCTTTTACTAAAATAGCTGAAAAATTATCAGACATGCGACAAGCAATGAATCGTGCTGAATAATCAATTACTGTATGGATAATACAATCATGACTAACTGGTTAAATCGATTAATTCCATCTTTATCTTCTAAGCTAGAAGGAGATGTTTCTAGTCATATTCCTAAAGGAATATGGAATAAATGTAAACAATGTGATGCGATTTTATATCAACCAGAATTAGATCGAAATATGCATGTATGTCAAAAATGTGATTATCATTTTAGATTAAGTGCACGTCAAAGATTAAGCTTGTTTTTAAATCAAAACACTGTAGAAGAATTATTTCAAACAGTAAAGCCTCTGGATCGTTTAAAATTTAAAGATACAAAAAAATATAAAGATCGTCTTTTAAGTGCACAAAAAACAACAGGTGAAATAGAAGCGATATTATGCATGAAAGGAGCACTGGATGATGTTCAGGTCGTTGCATTAGCTTCTGATTTTAACTTTATGGCAGGTTCTATGAGTAGCGCTGTGGGCGAAAAATTTGTGCGAGCAGTCGATCATGCTTTAGGGTTAAAGTTACCGCTGATTTGTTTTGCTGTGAGTGGTGGAGCGCGTATGCAAGAATCTTTATTTTCATTAATGCAAATGGCAAGAACCTCAGCTGCAGTAGAAAAAATGAAACAACAAGGAATCCCTTTTATTTCTGTTTTAACTGATCCCTGTTATGGCGGTGTCACGGCTAGCTATGCTATGTTAGGTGATATTAATATTGCAGAGCCTAAGGCATCTATTGGTTTTGCAGGCCCACGTGTCATCGAGCAAACAGTTCGAGAAAAATTACCTGAAGGCTTTCAAAGCAGTGAATTCTTAATGGAACATGGCGCCATTGATATGGTCATTCATCGACATCACTTAAAAGCAACCATTACTCGATTATTACGAAGAATGTTAGCGTATCAACATAGTAAAGTAGGCTTGCTAGCGCATCACAAAGACTTTTGAAAAAAAATCATGTCTTTTAAATCTCTTGATCTTTGGTTTGCTTATTTAACCTCTCGCCAATCAACTGATACGATTAATTTAGGCTTAGAGCGCATTGCTTGTTGTTTAATCGATGTAATCGGTCATCAAAAACTAGCCAAGACGATCATTACCATTGCAGGCACTAATGGTAAAGGCAGTACAGTCGCTTATTTAGAAAGTATTTTGAAGCACACTGATTTAACGTATGCTTCAACTACTTCTCCGCATTTATATCAGTATAATGAAAGAATTTGTTTTCAAGGCGTGCCTGTTTCTGATGACAAATTAGCCGATACTTTTAATTTTCTTGATACGCTTAATAGTGCAAAAAAATTAACTTTTTTTGAATGGATGTTTGCCGCAGCTTGCTATTTATTTATTCAAACACCATTAGATGTTGTGATATTAGAAGTCGGCTTAGGCGGTAGATTAGATGCAATTAATGCAATCGACCCTGATATTTCAGTCATTACAACAGTTGATCTAGATCATATCGAATATTTAGGTTCCACAATTGAACTGATTGCAAAAGAAAAAGCAGGGATTATGCGTAAAGGAAAGCCGATTATTTATGGCGATTCTATGATTCCAAACAGTATACTGGAGCATGCTTATCAAGTAGGCGCTATTCCTTTTTTTAGAGGCATTCAATGCCAAGTGAAGGAGTATGAGCATGATTGGGATTTTCAAGGGTTACAAGTGAACCAACAAGATTATTATTTAAAATCCTTACCTAAACCGCAGCTTCCTTTAACGAGTGCATTTTGCGCCTTACAAGCAGCTTTACTGATCGGTCATCCTGGTATTACACGAGATCACTTAGTCGATGCTGTCAAAAATGCACAATTAAGCGGGCGGAATGAATTACTTCCCTATTGTACTGATCGACAAAAAAAAGTGACCATTCTATTAGATGTTGCGCATAATCCTCAATCAGGGCGATATCTTGCTCAAAAAATTATCAATACACCTTGTTCTGGCCGTCGATTTGCTTTAATTGCTATGTTAAACACAAAAGATTTTGAAAACACATTATCTCCTTTTTTTAACATATTTGATCAATGGTGCATTTCTTCTATTCAAAATCATCAAAAAAACACTTTGAATGGTAAAATAATAGCAAGTTGGTTAATTCAAAAGAACCAAGCTGTGTTATATTATAACAATATAAAAATAGCTGCTGTGTTTATACTGAATCATATGGAGCATGATGATCAGTTAGTTGTTTTTGGCTCTTTTTATACTATTCATGAGTTTAGAGTCGCCTTGTCAGACCGATAGATTGTATTTTATATGACACTTAAAAAGAAAAATTTTGTAATAGATATCTTTTTAATTTGCTTGGTAATATTTGTATTAGCGTTCATTTATTACTTATATTACCAAGAAACAAAAATTCCTATCTTAGCCATTGAATTACCAGAAAAACCAAAATACACATTACTGAATATTAATAAAATGCCTTTAAATGCCTCTCTCAAAGAGGCTTCTCCTTCCTTTTTAAATTCGGAATACAATCATGCTACAATGATGATATGGACTATTTTAATTGGTACTTTTCAAGATAAAATAACGGCTCAAGCAGTTCTTAAGCAATTAAAAACAGAGAATATGATGTCTTATTTGAAAAAAATGAATAATCAATATACTGTTTTTGTAGGTGTAGATTTAAATAAAGAATTTTTAAGCAAGCAGCTACAAATTTTACAAGAAAAATGCAATATAACCGGTGAAATGATGCAAGTTGAGTATCTTAAATGGATTAATATACCTGATTTGAATACTGTATGAAAATATTTCTAATATGATGTGAATGACAATATTGGTTGTTCATTTTGAATAAAATGGATGAAAATGTTCAAATGATGGTGTCGTTTGATCTCTTACATTCTTGCTGAATAAGGCTTATATATCACAATGAACTTATTAATCTTTGCATTTATATTGTATATTTTTGTTATTTTTTCATTAGTTTTTTTTGCTTATAAAAAAACAAACAATCTGTCAGATTATATTTTAGGCGGTCGTTCCTCCTCTAGTTTGTTAACAGCATTGGGTGCTGGTGCTTCAGATATGAGTTCTTGGCTATTATTGGCTTTACCTGCTGTTGTTTTATTAAATGGTTTAAATCAAATATGGATGCCATTGAGTTTATTTATAGGCCAATATTTAAACTGGACCTTTATTGCAAAAAGACTGAGGATTTATACAGAAATTGCTCAGAACTCCATTACTATTCCTGCTTATTTTGAAAATCGTTTTCATGATAAAAGTCATATATTAAGATTATTAACGGCAATCGTTATTTTGATTTTTTTTACTATTTACACAGCATCTGGCTTAATATCAGGTTGCCTTTTATTGCAAACAATTTTTGGGATTTCTTATGAGATGTCTTTATTAATTACCGGTTTGGTTGTTGTTAGCTATACAAGTATCGGTGGATTTTTAGCTGTTTCATGGATTGATTTGTTTCAAGGGTTATTAATGCTGATCGCTTTACTCGTGGTGCCCTATATCGCTGTAGTCTCATTAGGCGGATTTGAAAATAGTGTGTCATTGGTTGCAGATAAATCTTTTTTAGGCTATTTAAATCCTTTGCATAATGTATCCATAATTGGGATTATTTCATTATTTAGTTGGGGGTTAGGTTATTTCGGGCAGCCTCATATTTTAGTCCGTTTTATGGGTATGCAGCATCATCAACTGGCAAAACAATCTCGTTCTATTTGTATGATATGGATGGCTTTCAGTTTATTAGGGTCTATATTCGTTGGTCTTTTAGGCATGGTTGTTTTTTATGATACCCCTTTAGCGAATGCTGAAAGTGTTTTTATTAAACTGTCTACAGATTTAATGCCACCGCTGATGACAGGCATCATGTTAGCTGCCGTTTTATCTGCAACAATGAGTACAGCCTCCGCTCAATTGTTAGCGTCATCTAGCGCGATTATAGAAGATATTTATTGTCGCTGGATTTCAAAAAAATCATCCCCTAGGTCATTATTATGGTTTGGAAAAATAAGTGTTTTAATCATTAGTCTTATTGCATGCCTATTAGCTTCTCGTCCTGATAGTTCTGTTTTAAGTTTAGTCAGCTATGCCTGGGCTGGGTTAGGAAGTTCTTTTGGCCCTGTTATCTTAGTGTCATTATTTTGGAAGCGAATGACGTTGAAAGGCGCTATCTTTGGGATGTTAACAGGATCATTCATCGTGATAATTTGGCCGTTTTTAAAAGAGGTTCATAATATTTTTCAAATATATGAATTATTGCCTGCATTTTTAAGTAATATCATGGTTATTTATCTCGCATCTTTGCTATCTAAAACACCTTCTTCAGAAATATGTATTGAATTTGATCAAATGAAAAGCATTTTAAAGGAAAAATAGAAAATATCACAGGTATGTCGTATATTTGGTGTCGATTTCATTGTTTGTTAAAACGACCTTCAAGTTAAAATCTATTCAAGGCAGCATGCTACACTTACACAATCAATTAAAACTAACCAAGCTGTTCCCTAAATCTGAAAATCATATTATTTAGATCGTCTGTCAACTAAGCTCACGATAGCACCTTGATGTTTTTTCTTTTCTAGTGCAATATTTTTTACCTTTATGTCTTAAATTTTTGTATAAATTAGATCCTAGTGCTCTTTGTTTCTTAATGTATTGATAAATAGTTTCATGACTAATCTG
>JAAOIJ010000133.1 GCA_015163815.1 Endozoicomonadaceae bacterium | reverse complement strand
ATCAGTCTTTTTAGTTGGAGCAATAGATTCTTGTCATTCGATCACGATAGATAGTCGATTCTGAATAAATCAATTTTTATTTGTGAAAAAATTCAGGCACAACAAAAACCATGAGGGGTCTGTCCAAGCAAGCAATAATCGTAAATTATGGTCAATTTTTTGTTCAATTGCGCTTCGTCTTGCGAGTTTTTTCTTTAGATGACTTCTGGCTCATGCAAGCTGTATAGTTTATTTTTATCTTTTCGTTCTTGTTGTAACAAACGCTTGACTATTGTTAATGCTTCTTGAAAATAAGATGCTTTTTCTGTTCCTTTCATTTTTCTTTCAATATCTCATATTAAGTAATCTAGGTCAGTTTTTAACTTTTTATTTGAATTTTTCATGCGCTGATACTGCTTGACATGAGCCAATCGAAAAGATTTTCTCATGGCTTTTCTTTAACAAGAAATCAATTAAAAACATCTATTTTATCGCAATATGCTGGAGAAGCCATTTATAAATTAACCCTGATTTTTATTGTAACAGCGACATTATTATCTATATTACACAAAATTCGTGACAGTTTCTGCTTTTATGATAGAATCATTTTTTTCATTTAGTGCTTATGTTATACTCTTTTTGTATTTTTGAAGAGAGTCGTCGAATGGCATAGATTCATTTTCCATTTTCATGCTGTATTTTTTTAACAGTAGATAGTGTCAATCTTTTTAAATGTATCCTATGTGATATAAAATATGGTTTATTGTACTGTGATTTTTTTTATCGTAAAGCATATTAAGATGAAAATCTGGAGAGGATTATTAGTTTCCATGATATGCATGACTTGTATCGCTTTTGCTGAGTATGAGTCAAAAAAGCAAACAGTAACAGAAATTGAGATAAAAAAAATAGCATTATTGTTACCATTATCGGGTCCTTTAGCTTCAGCAGGATATGCTGTTATGCGAGGATTTTTAGCTAGTTATTATCATCATGTTGAAGAGTTTGTGGTCAATATTTTTGATACACATGCTTTAGGTGTTAAAACGGCCATTACGAAAGCTCTTCATTCCGGAGCAGATTGTTGCATTGGTCCTTTGGGTCGAGAAGAAGTCAAGCAAGCTAAGCTATACATAAATCGACGAATACCCTGGCTATTATTAAATAAATGCACACCGAATCATAAATCTGCTTTTTTATTTCAATTTGCATTGCCAGTTGAATCTGAAATTAATGTAATTGTCGAATCTTTAGATCAATTAGGATATCAATATCCTGGCATGATACATTATGAAAATGATTTTGGTAAACGGATTAAAAATCAATTTACAACGAAATGGACTGCATGCAATCATGATTTTATTTTTTTTAAATCCTGTGACATGCTTGATAATTTAACGCTAATGACTTTAGATGCTTTATTTTTGAAAGAAAGTCAATCAAGATGCTCTGCACTAGAGAAATATTTAGGCCATACGTTGCGATATAATTTGCGTTATCGACAAGACATTGATTGTCTTTTTTTTCAAGCAAATGCTCAATTATTAAGTCAAATTATTCCTTTATTGCGTTATTACTTTGTTTTTGATTTACCTTTTATTGGTTTATCTTCTGTATCTTTAGGTATTTTTGAAAAACAACAAGATTTAAATGGGTTATATTTTTTAGCAGCACCTTGGCAATTAAGGTTATCCAGTCAAATGAATTTATTAAAACAGGCTATTCCAGATTTCCATACGCATACATTTGATACTTTAAGCTTATATGCTTTTGGGATGGATATTGCTTTAGTTTTGAAAAATTTACCTCATTATTTTCAGAATGAAAATATGATTTTATCTGGTGAAACAGGTGTATTGACAATTAGTAGAGCAAGAGTTATCTCAAATAAAAGGAAATGGGCTACTATAAGAAATGGACGTGCTGTTTTACAATCATTACCGAAGAGATCGATACTGAATTATTGAGTATCTTGTGTGTTGTGTAAAGTAGTCCAAAGGCTTGGTTTTCCAGATCGTGTCTCAATACGTGACAACATAGCTTGATGTTGCTCTAATTCAGTTTCTTTTGCGTATAAAACAGGGGTTACTTGTCTTTTTTCAGATGTATTGAAACAGTTTTTTTGAGTAAACACTGGTTCTTCTTGTGCTTCATCTAAAATAAAACTAACTTGCCCTCCTGTCATATTTAAGTACATATCAGAAAGCAGTTGAGCATCTAATAAGGCACCATGAAAAGTGCGTTCATTGCGATTGACATGATAACGGTCGCATAACGCATCGAGTGTATTTTTTTGGCCACGATGTTTTTTTCTAGCTTCAGCTAAACTATCAGTGATAGTGCAATATTTTTCTAGTGTTTTATGGTTTTTTTCTAGGCGTTTTAATTCCATATTGATAAAACCTGTATCAAAAGGTGCATTATGAATGATAACTTCTGCTGATTGAATAAAAGCTAAAAAATCATGCACAACATCATGAAATAATGGTTTATCGTTTAAAAATTCATTTGATAAGCCATGAACAGAAAAGGCGCCTGCGCTGACAGGTTGCTTTGGATTGAGATACGTATGATAATGCTGGCCAGTTGATTCTCGATCAATCACCTCAACGCATCCAATTTCAATTAATCTATTCTCTTGAGGTTTTAAGCCGGTTGTTTCCGTATCTAAAAAAATGAGTCTCGACATGATCTTTATTTCATTAATTGTAAAATAGCTTGTCGTGCTAATGCGTCTGCACGATCATTTTCAGGGTGTCCAGAATGACCTTTCACCCATCGCCAAGTAATATCATGTTTGATTTTTTCTTGTAATAGTTCAAGCCATAATGTTTTATTTTTGACAGGATTTTTTGATGCGGTTAACCAGTTATTTTTTTGCCAAGTATCAATCCATTGTGTAATGCCTTGACGTAAATAGTTGGAGTCAGTTGTAAGGACAACTTGAGAAGGTTTCTGTAAGCTGCGAAGCCCTTCAATCGCTGCTTGCAATTCCATTTGATTATTTGTTGTATATTCAGCACCACCATTGAGTGTTTTTTCATCTTGATTGGTTTTAATAAGAACACCCCAACCTCCTGGTCCTGGGTTTCCGCTGCAAGCCCCATCTGTAAAAATAAATATGGTCTGATCTAACATCGGTCTCTCATATTAAAAATAAAATTTCCATGATATCATCATAAAAAATGGCAAAATAAATTCATTCCACTGTAACAAGATAATGATTATTTAGCAAGATATGAGTGTACTCATCCTATTGTATTTTACAGTCAATGATCATCTGCATGAGCGTGAGTATAATGAGTGTAAGCATGAAAATAACGCATTTAGATAGAAAGGAATGACTATGGATGACATCATACACATTAAACCAATTCCTGCATTAATTGATAATTATATTTGGGTTATACATTTTGAAGGATGTCGCGGCATCTATATTATTGATCCTGGTGAAGCAAAGCCTGTTATTGAGTATTGTGAAAAATATCATTTAAAATTAAAAGGTGTTTTGATTACGCATCATCATGCTGATCATACACAAGGATTACCTGAGTTACTGAATTGGGCGAAACATATCAAAATATATGGCCCTATGGCTTCAAAAAATAAATTATTTACACATACAATAGATTCTGAAGACTATATTCAACTGCCTGATTTAAAAATGCAGATTTTAAAAGTACCTGGCCATACTTTAGATCATATCGCTTATTATAATAATCAATCTAAAACCCCTTTTGTTTTTGTAGGAGATACTTTATTTTCTGGAGGATGTGGCAAATTATTTGAAGGTGATGCTGAGATGATGTTGCGTTCTTTAGAGACAATTGAAGCTTTGCCTGATCATACTGAAGTATATTGTGCACATGAATATACATTAGCTAACTTAAAATTTGCACAATTAGTTGAACCAAATAATCTTGTATTGAGAGCCTATGTTGAAATTATAAAGCAAAAAAGATTGCAAGGATTGCCATCTTTGCCTTCAACGATAGCTCAAGAAAAACAAATTAACCCTTTTTTACGTACAAGAGAAAAAAACGTAATGTGTCGTGTTTTGTCAAATCATCAAGACCGTTTAACATCAGTTGAAGTTTTTGCAAAACTAAGACAATGGAAGGATTCAATCAAATTATCTTGATTTATAGGATAGATCAAAACCTTTGCAGTAAGATAGTATGCTGCATGCAAAAAATAATATACAAATCCTGAGGGCAAGATTCTATAAAAAAAGACAATAATAGATCTTATTTCATTCTTTTTGATAGGTTGACTTTCCTGTCGTGAAATGCAACATCTAAAGATTTTTCTATTTCTCGCATCACTTCATTAGGTGTTCGACTGTTTAGGGCGTGTCCTCATTTTGAATTCACCCAAATAATAGAACGCGCAATATAAATCATCGCTTTAAAATGCCTAGCTAGCTTATCAAAACGAATCGAAATACGTCTAAAATATTTTAATCTAGTCGATCAATTTTAAATCAGATGCCTGGATTTTGCCTTCTCAATTGTGAAGTTCAGCAGCAAAGCCTTTTTTATAGCTCAAAAAAGCAACCTATAAATGATTTTCAGATTGCTTTTTATTTTAAAATACACGACACTCTTTTTTT
>JAAOIJ010000132.1 GCA_015163815.1 Endozoicomonadaceae bacterium | reverse complement strand
TAAATAAAGTTGAATGTATTCGCTTGAATTGTAACTGATTAATATTAAAATACAGATTTTCAATAGAATCAAAAGTAATAAAAAACGAAATATAATACCATTTCATTACATATACTTTGAATACAAACCACAGAATATAAAGTTGTTCTTAAATATGATACTGAAAAAAATAACTTATTTAATGATCATGATTTTCTATATATTGACCATAAACTATATAGCGAATCCTATAGCAGTCATAGCAGATGATGATGAAGTTTTTGTTTTAGACATTTCAGACCTCCCTCAACAACCTTCTGAATTATGCCAATGTTTAATCACCATGATGATGTGCTCCAATAAAGCGCAAGAAAAATATATATTTGATCTTGCCTTTCAGTTAGCAATAACACAACATCTTTTCAAACAGACAGATTGTATACAAGAACTCAGAACAGAACTAGCCGATAAATTAAATATTTTCTCTCCATTGTACAGTCAAAAGAAACCAGGCATAAACAAACTTCAAGAGATCAACTTCATTTGCTTAAAACAATTATTAATAGCTGTATTTGATTTAAAATCACAAGATGCATTTCTCACTTTATGTAATATAATCCTGCCTACTGTCTGTGAACGCCAGTATACTCAAGAAACTAAAGATTTTTTTTCAGATTTTATAGGCGTCTTTATTGAAGCTTCAAATGAGTTATACGGCCAACTATTTACACTACAGAGTATCCAAGCCAGGATTCAATATAATTTTCATCAAGATTTTCATATCATAAATGAAGTTTTAGCAGGAAATAAAAAAATAAAAGATCAACTGAAGGCGGATAATTTGGTAACAATAAAGACGATTAGAAATGATTTTTTATCTCCAAATGAAAAATCAAGCTGTAGACTAAAATTTTTATCAAATCATTTCGATGAGTTATCTCATATATATCCAATCAGTGAATTGACTATAAAGGCAAGATCGACCCCAAAAAATAACTTTTTTTCTAGCTGTCAACTACAACTCGATCAACTCAATGATCCTGAAAATGATGATAATGCATTTGTTAGATACGCTTTAGAAAACCAAGATCCAATCATATTTTTATTCTCTGCAATTGAGATGAATAATGTCAATCTCTATAAAGCCATACTAAATGATGAACGTTTAAATACAGATGACAATATAAAAAAATATTAGAAAAATTAACAGATGAATTATTTTTTAATTTCAATAACCCCTCATGCAGATTAAACAACAACTTTTCTATTTTATTTTACAAATATATAATCTATTTTTCTAATAAAACACAGACTAATATATCAAAAATAGCTAATCAATGCCATATGCCTATGATAACAGCTTACTTATTATCAAATAATCCTAATTCCATACAACTAACCATCAACAATATAAAAATATTACTGCTATTAGCATTTAGTCTAAACGAACCTTTTACAGTGAATAATTATACGATAACTGCAAAAGAGATACCTTTATTATTTGGATATATCGAGTAACGATATAAGTCAACACATTTCCATCAGTTCAAAAGAGAATCAATCTCAACTTCAGTTTTATAAACAATATTTAGATGACACCTTGAGCCGTTTCAAATTGATTTGAAGTTTTTGAAAAAACAATTTAAACGACTTAATCATGGATATAGGTGTGAAAAAATTTAGGCATGACAAAAGCCATGCTATCCAAGCAAGCAATAATCGTAAATGATGCCAAACTCCGCATAAAATAGCATTAATCTCATCCTCAATTCTACCTTTCAGCATATTCCTTCGTAGTTTTCCTTCTGCTTTTATATGACCAATGTGCGGTTCAATTGCGCTTTATCTTTTGAGTTTTTTCTTTAAAGAAGCATTCATTCCTTTGCGTTGTCCTGATATAAACACATCACAAAATTCTATTTTATGCCCTCTGTAACCTCGATCAAAAAAAACCTGTTTGACTTGGCTAGATATTTTTTCATTGAT
>JAAOIJ010000131.1 GCA_015163815.1 Endozoicomonadaceae bacterium | reverse complement strand
TTATATGTTATAATATTTATTACTTTTTCAGGATCAACTATAGACACTAACTATAGATAGGCACAACAATTACACAAAATATGTGACAGACCCCCTAGAAATGCACTATACTATCGACCTCGAACGCCTTATCATCCTTGTGAAGTTATGCAAGAAATAGAAAAACATTTAGGTAGGTATTGGCCAAAAATCAACAATCAACAAAGAGAGTACATGCATGAGACCTGTTATATCTATTATTCTAATAAGTTCAGCCTATTTTTTTAATATTCTTTTTATGCTCAATCATTTTTCAGTCGTGGCTGGCAGAGAAACCCCCTATTCTATTAATGAAAAGATTGATCCTGAAGACGCATCCTTAGTAAGAATCATGCTAGATCTTTGTTTTGAAAGCACAGAAGTTGACGCACATATGCAATTTCAAGCCTGTTTGCAAAAAGCAGAAACACTGCATTTATTTCAAAATACAGTGTTTTTAAAAAAACTAGAGTTTAGCTTTAGACCTTGGATGTTTAGTATGTTACAGACTAACCAATCCAAGACAGTAGATATAGATATGCTGAAATCCCTCATGTCAAAAATATATTCTGATCACATGAGCCTTTTCGATTCGCAGCATTATTTAAATAATATAAGCCCGATAATAGAGCACGCTCAACCCATAGTTGGCCATCCAGATCACACGATAAATATAGAGACTATACTGCAATGTATATCTTGTATTATTGACACAGGACATGAGGTATACGGCACACCATTCATTATAACGTTTATACAAAAAACAAGGAACTCACTGATTCATAAAATCAAAACCTCTAATACTTTAAAGGCTTTAGATGAATTCCTGTATAAACAAGAAGTTATTTTAAACACTCAAACATCTGATGCCGGTCCTTCTGTAGATACTTCAAATGACAGCTTCCATATAGCAGCAACCCCAAGACAACAAGAAGCCAAAGGGTTGTTTTTGAATATTATAAAATCTGAGTCTGATGGATCAACAACACAAGATGATATCAATATGAGATTAAAACAATTAGGAGCATCTGATCCTGAAATACAATCTATATATTTAACACATATAGATGTTATCAATAGAAAAGGAAAAAAAATAGGAAAAATGACATCTAATGGCATTTTCAGCACGAATGGACAGATATTATCTGATCTGTTGCTAAAAAAAGACGACATTCTAAAACTAAAAAAAGCCTATATGTCGTCTACTGAGCCAAAAAAAGCTGAATGGCAGCAAGAATATAGCAAAAGCTATAATTCGGAAATACTAAAAAAGTTGAGGGAATACAACGCGGAAATAACAGCGGAAATAAAAAATTTCAATACGCAAATAAGAGACATAAACACTAAATTAAGAGAGGAAATTACTCGCCCTGAAGAATCATTGTCAGAAAAAGATGCAAAAAATTTATTAATATTAGCTTTGACTCTAGAAGATGTTGTGATTTATCAAAACTTAATGCAACACAATAAAATCAAGAGAAAACAATATAAAGCTGAGATCATTTCAGAAATATTCAATACTATCTTAAATTCATCATCTATTCTATTTCATGATCTATTCTGGTATCCGGATGTTTTTTTATTCAGCTTAAACTATATTGAGGGTTTTTTTGAAATCGCAAATAAATCTAAAATACCAGCTCAAGCTTCTTTAATCCTTATGAAACCAACCAACGATGCATCCGATATAAATGAAATGTTAAGCAATTTTCAGCCGACTATACCGTATGCTACGGTAACACAGGAAAAGATAACTCATATTACGCCAACAGTATTATTGAAGTACATTCTTTAATTTTTATGATCAACAGAGATCATTAATATAGAATAAAAAGCTACTGTTCATTTTTTAAAGATTCAAAAAGCACTATAACAGCGTTAAACTATTGAATCTTTAACAAGGTCATGTTGAAAGAATAAAAAAACCTGAAGTGTTACTTTTATTATTGAATAAGCCTTATTAAAATAGGTTATCAACAGCGATTGCACCTTCAGGATTTCCTCGTATGGCCAAATGCACTTATCGTGTTTATTAATAATACGAAAAAATATATTTATATTTTGTAAAAGCACTCATATTAGCTTGCATCTTATTCAGAATAATAAAAGACAGCGTTCGTAAATACATTTTGTACATCATCTAAATCTTCTAATTGGTCAATTAATTTCAACATTTGATCTGTTTGATTCATATCAAGTACAATTTTATTAGAAGGTCTCATAATGACTTCAGCGCTTAAACAAGGTAAGTCATATGCTAATAAAGCTTCTTTCATTGCTGTTAATGACATCCAGTCTGTTAAAACTTCAAATACATTTTCAGACTCGTCATACAGCACATCTTTTGCACCTGAACTTAAAGCTGAATCTATTAATATATCTTCATTAGTTGAAGATTCAAATAAAAGCTGACCAACACGTTCAAATAAATAAGCAACAGACCCATCGGTTCCTAAATTACCATTATTTTTTGAAAAAGCATGGCGTATTTCTGAAACAGTACGATTTTTATTATCCGTTAAGCATTCAATTAAGACAGCTGTACCGCCTACTGCATATCCTTCATAAGTTATTTCATGCATATCATCAGAAACATCAGCGCCCATACCTCTTTTAATGGCTCTATCAATCATATCTCGAGTCATATTCACACTGAGTGCTTTATCTACAGCTGTCCGTAATGTCGGATTATCTTCTATATTTCCACCTCCTTTTTTAGCAGAGACGACTAAAGCACGAATCATTTTTGTAAAAATCTTACCTCGCTTAGCATCTTGTCTTGCTTTTCGATGTTTAATGTTTGCCCATTTACTATGACCTGCCATCACGAATACCTATTCATATTATCTTTAAAATAAAATTTGAATTTACAATTTCAAAACTAATGTTTCATTTTTGAATTAAAAACTTCATTCGATCACGAAGAGTAATGTGTCAGAATGGTATCTCTTCGTGTGACGAAAGTTGGCAAAGTACTTATTTAGCCTTTTTATACACTTGTCATGAAATACTTTTTGAATCTATAAACTCTCATAATCTGTTCAATTTGTAAACTGCATTTTTTTAACATATCGAGACACGCTACGCTATATTATATCTTTATTTAAACGCTTGCTTTTAAAATCGTATGCAACATATTGAATATTTCATCAAAAAAATAATCTTAATCACATACCAAGACGATTGAGAAAAAAATAAACATACTTATTGATCGCAATATTCGATATTCTTAGGCGTTAGCGTTTGATGAATATAAAAAAATTGATTTATTCAGAGTCGACTATTTAAAGCGGTTGTAATCGTAGAATTGAAAATAGCTTCCATGCCTTTTGGGCCTATTTTTTTTCTAAATTTTACAAAACTACTAGAGTCCACTGGCAAGGACCATTGTATCTCATCATATCCAGAAAAATATTGAAAATAAGGATTCTCTTTCCAAGCTTTTACTATTTTTTCATCATATAAATCATGAATATGCTGCAAAATTAACAAGGAAACCATCAGTCTAATTGACTTTCTAGGACGACCTCTCGTTTCTGAATAATAAACTCAAAATGTTTCT
>JAAOIJ010000130.1 GCA_015163815.1 Endozoicomonadaceae bacterium | reverse complement strand
GCATATGAAATCAGAAGGAAAACTACGAAGAAATATGTTGAAAGGTAGGATTGGAGATAAAATAAATGCTATTTTATGCGGAGTTGGGCATAATTTACGATTATTGCTTGCTTGAATAGCATGGCTTTTATCGTGTCTGAATTTTTTCACCTCAATATCTATCATTCAGTCGTTTAAATTATTTTTTCACAAAAACAAAATCAATTTTTTTATATTTTTTACAAAATTTAAAAAAAATTGATTTATTCAGAGCCGACGATTTAGAGGGCATAGAATATCGTATTATGTTAGTTTTCAGATCATCGTATCATTTACCCGCTAAATATTCTCTTGTATAGAAAAGTCAACTATAATAATTAAATTGACCTTTAACAAATCACATGCCACATAAAAATAGATCATCTTAATTTTTGGAGACTGCTTGTCAATGAAAAAACATTTGATACTTTGTTTGCTGATAGGGCCTATATATTTATTGAATATGATTTGCATGGTCAGTCATTTTTCAGCACAGGCTGATAGAACTCAGCCTTATTTGTCTGATGAACCTCTAGATCACACTGCTCAAGAATTATCAATCAATCTACCTAGGTTTCTATTGATCAATGATCATCCAGACTGTAACATTCAGACACGCTTTATAGTAGCATTTGACTTAGCAAAAAAGCTGGATTTATTTGAAAATGATGCTTTTTTGAAGGATATAAAGTCTTATTTATACTCTACATTAATATTTGTTTTTGAGGACAATGAACCTCTTAAGATACATAAAATACATAAAATGAATTTTATGATCTTGCTAAGCGCAGTTTATTCTTCTAAAGTTGAAGATTGTTTCGATTATACGCAACAATTGTACCGTATAGCGAAGGCCATCAGTGATGTCTCTGTTTTTTCATGCTACATGTATTATTTGATTGAAATAGGCTATGTATTATATGGAGATACGTTTATCACAATCCTTGTTAAAACATTAAGAAGTATTTTTCATGAAAAAGCTAATGCTTCGGATTTTGTAAATCTTTTAAATCAATACTTATATATATATTACAATATCCCATTGCCTACTGTAAACGAAATACAAAAAAAAGCAAAAATATTATTTTTACATAAATATCAATACAATAGCACATTTTTAGATGATAAAAAAGATCTAGAATTAAGCAGTCTAGCAATAGATAACCCTGAAATAAAGAGTTTAAATGAAATACATCTAGATATTCAATTGAGACAGGGCTGCCCAATAATACATAATAAAGCCACATTCAAAACGCCTGACGCAGACAAACTGTATCATGTATCATGTCAAAAATCATTGAACGTTCAAGAGGAAAAAATTGCACAATTTCATACGTGCCAAGAGTACGAAAAAGGACAACTATTAATATTAGCTTTGACTTTAGAGAATATTGAATTGTATCAAGCTTTTATCAAGGGAAATATCGTGCCCTGTAAAAAGGAAGATCAAGCTGTTGTGATCTCAGAAATATTCAATTCTTGCTTTAATTCAAATTTTCATTCTAAGTATCACCGGCGCTGGTATGCAGATGTTTTTCTATTTAGTTTGAATTATTTTACAGATTTTATTGCTATCGCAAATCAGTATGAAATACCTGTTTGCGCTTCTTTACTGCTGCTGAAGAATCGATGCAATATTTCTTTAAATAGCGCATTGCTCAACAGCTTGAGTTGGGATATTCCCTATGTGACTCAAACACGGAAAAAGACAACAGCTATGAAGCCTTTGATATTATTGAGATATATTGATTGAGGAATGTTGTCATAAAAATTGAGTGTTTTTTTCTATAAACTGAGGCCTTTGCAATAAGCAGTTCAATGGATAATTTATGTATTTTTTTATTCAAACAACACATAAATTACTTCATTTTTTAAACTATTTTAATAAAAAAGATCATATCAGGAGTCTTTGTTATCTTATTGCAAAGGTCTCAAACTATAAAAAAGATTATTGTTACTTTTTCCAGCAATCCGTGCTTGGCCTGTGAAAGCTTACCTCAAGGTTATCCGATACCGGGTAAGCTTTTTTATGAATGCTCGACATACTGCATCAGTATGATCCATATGAGATCATCATGATATCTAGCTTTATGCCTTAGGTCTGTTTTAATAATACATTGACAATCTCATATGAAAAAAAGAAAATCTTCATCGCTTCGTGATGAAAGATGTCACTGAAGACACTTATTTAGTTAGTCAGCCACATGTCGAAAAGAATATTTCAATAGCACAATCAATTGCAACAATCATCGGAGATTAAGTAAAATACAAAAATCCCATACAGTTTATTTTTTTAGATAGAACTAGATAAAAAATCTTGATTTTCTATAGTGTTAACATAATAAAAGTTTGTCATATTACACAATATCACATAATATATCGAGTCTGTTTTTTCACTTTGCTTGTGATAGCGGTTTATGGTATAATTGTTCATTAATTAATTGGTTCTGTTGTTCTGTTGTTCTGTTGTTCTGTTTTGCTGAATGCAGACTTTCTTAAATTTCGGAATCTATCAAAAACTGTTTATTTCGGCAGCTTAAATGTCGTTGTTGCCCAAGAGAACGCATCATGAAAAAAGAGACGCATCCTAAGTATGAAGATATTACAGCTACTTGCAGCTGCGGTAATGTCATGCAAACTAAATCCACACTCTGTAAAAGTATTTCTTTAGATGTGTGTTCAGCCTGCCATCCTTTTTATACAGGTAAGCAAAAATCAGCAGATACAGGCGGTCGCATTGATAAATTTAAAAAACGTTTTGGAAACATGGGTAGTACCGCTACTAAACAAAGCTAAGAAAATGATAATGGATCGATATACACCGATTAAAATCATAGGGTTTTCATTTTAACACCCTAGATTTTTTTTAAATTATTTAACTGATATCAACATATAACTGATAAGATATGGGAAATTTCAAAAAAAAAGCACTAGATTATCATAAATATCCGATACCTGGTAAAATTACAATAGAAATTTCTAAGTCTTCTACAACAGTAGAAGATCTTTCGTTAGCGTATTCGCCCGGCGTGGCCGAGCCGACACTTGAAATTTATAAAAATCCTGAAAATGCATATCAATATACAGGGAAAGGCAATTTAGTCGCTGTGATTAGTAATGGTTCGGCTATCTTAGGCTTAGGTAATTTAGGGGCTCTAGCCTCTAAACCTGTCATGGAAGGAAAAGCTTTATTATTCAAAAAATTTTCGAACATCAATGCAATAGACATTGAAGTTGATACACAAGATACTCAATCTTTTATTCAAACTGTAAAAAATATAGCCCCTTCATTTGGCGGTATTAATTTAGAAGATATCAAAGCGCCTGAATGTTTTGAAATTGAAGAAGCCTTAATCAAAGCGTGCAATATCCCTGTTTTTCATGATGATCAACATGGAACTGCTATCATTACAGCGGCTGCTTTATTCAACGCATTAGAGTTAACGAATAAAAAATTAGATCAAATTAAATTGGTTTGCATGGGTGCTGGTGCAGCGGCAATCAGCTGTTGCGATTTATTACTGCATTTAGGGTTACAATCAAACAATCTGTTTGTCTTAGATAGTCAAGGATTATTACAAGCTCAAAGATCGAATTTGAACCAACACAAACAACGTTTTGCTTATCATAAAGAACCTCAGGCATTATCAGATATTATGAAAAATGCAGATGTTTTTTTAGGATTAGCAGGCCCTAATTTACTCGATGCCGCTTTATTAAAAATAATGGCGCCTAATCCTATTGTTTTTGCTTGTTCTAATCCTACACCAGAAATTATGCCAGAATTAGCACATACAACGCGATCTGATATCATTATGGCCACAGGTCGATCTGATTATCCTAACCAAGTGAATAATGTCTTAGCCTTTCCTTTTATCTTTCGAGGAGCTTTAGATGTTAGAGCGACTTGTATCAATCAGCCGATGAAAATTGCAGCTATCAAGGCTTTACAGAAACTAGCAAAAGAACCGATCCCTGACTCAATTCGAGCTGCCTATCATCATGAAGATTTAGTCTTTGGTCCGCAATATATTATCCCAAAACCATTAGACCCTCGGCTCTTGACTCGTGTTTCCAGTGCTGTAGCCGAAGCTGCAATTCAATCTGGCGTTGCTAGAATAGCTTCTATTGATGAGTATAATGTGTCTATTCAGAATAAGTAGTCTGCAAGCTTCATTGAATGACCTTGGATATATCAAACAAGCCTGTTAAACATGATTGTTTATGATACCCATTGATTCACGCTGGATCATAAAATACAAATCATCTAACAAACTGAATAATAAGAAGACATTACTCAGAAGTTTTAATGGTCATGCTTTTCCGAAAAGAAATCCCGCCCACTTGTCCGCTTTGTCCCTTCGGAATTTTTTTAATAATACCACCAGCATCTAAAAAAAATTGAATGTGCTTAGAAATCGCTTCAGAACAATGGACTGATTTTTTATTTTTGATATTTGCATTGGTTTTCTTCAGATCTTGTTTTTCTAATAATATATGATTATTTCTTTTTGTTTGTACTGCCATCAATCTACCTCATCAATTTAGAATGGGAAGAACTTCAAGTGTACTTTATTTTTTATAAAATAACCGAGTTTTTTTAAAAAAAAACAAAAAATGATATTAAAACAAATATAAACAATAAGTTAAGAATTTATAATACGAAAGTAAAATAAATAAAGATAGACCGAAATTCAAGCTATTCTCAGTACATCGAGTCTATTTCGCAGTCAATGACTGAATATGATTAAGGTGTTTTTACAAAAAAAGCATTCATATATCATACAATAGGCAAGATAATGCTCATCATATCAATCATGTGCTTTAAAATATCTTGCTCGCAAATCAAATGACAAAATATTTCAATGTATTATTTTTTATCATGCTTTTTTAAGTGTAGCAGTCTCAATAGTCAGGTTTTTGATATAACATGATGTTGAATGATCAACTGAATGCTGTTTTCAGTTTGATATCAGCATAGCCTCTCATCTGATATGACTTATTTTTTAGTAGCAAAATATTCAGTATTAAATCATGCTGAAGCCATAGAATGGACGCATATGATCAGCACTCATTGTATGATCAATGATGTCTAAAAATGGATCTGATACCTCAGCCTAAGGTGAATCTTGTTTATAGAAGACCTATTCAACCATGAAGCGCAACACATTAAGATGTTTATACTGCTTGTATAAGATTATTAAATATTTGATAATTAAGTATTTTTATAGAATTTTAATTGGATGCTTTTTGAATCTCTAACATTTTACCATCTGCTATAGACATGCACCCTGTGTTCTTTAACAAATAAATCGATTGGTATGCTCATGTAAATCTTGTTATCAAGACGTATTAAGTATAGAAACATAGCACTTTATTCTCAATTATTTAGATCAGTTTGTATGCTAATACAGTTCGTTTTTATGATCAAAAATAACAGCTTTTTTCTATATGAGTGCCATGAATGATGAGTATTTGACTGCTTTTTTTTGGCTATATAAAATACCTGACTGTTGCACTTCACACTTGAGAAGGCAAACTTAAAAAAGCAAAATAAAGTGTTTATCTTATTGAAAATTATAATATATTTTATTTTTTTTGATATGAGAATTAGATTTATTGTATATATTTGATTGAATTTGAAACTTAAGTCTAAAAAAAAGATCTAACTTAATGACGAGCAATATAAGCTCGTTTTTTATTTTACAAGGAGACATGACGCATGGAAACTACACATACACTGACAACATATAGTAATATTTGCTATCAACAAGAACAGACTACGCAGCTAGCTATTAATAAATTGATATCTCGAACAGCATTGATTATGATGGATGTAGAAAGATTATATCGAGTTTTTGGTCCTAGATTATTGCACTCTCAATCAATGACTGACTTAGCCAGTAGAGAGGTACTCAATGAGTGGGCCTACTGTAAAGAAATATGCAAAATAAACAAAGCCGTAATTGAGAAAAGGCCTGTTGTAGCAATTACAGAAGAAGTTGCTGCTTATAAATCAGTTCAGACCAAGCCAATATTGCCAGAACTAAAAAGTGATTCAGCGCTATTATTGCAGCAAATGGCAGAACAGGGAGATATCAATTTTTCAAACTCAATCATAAAAAGTATATGCCAGAAAACCTATCATGGTCAGTATGATCTATCATATTGCCTCCAAAAGACACCAGTACACTATTTGATAGAATTGCTTCCTTTGTTATTTGAAAAGCTAACCTATAGTAGATTATTACTATTAATTGAAGCAAAACAAGATGAATCATATCAACTCTCTTTACAAAAGCAGATTAACCAGCTGGATATATTTGAAAAATAAATGAACTAGTCATGCATTTTATGTATTCGTGACAATGTCGTGGTTTACGATGATTGCTTGCTTGGATAGCATGGCTTTTGTCGTATCTGAATTTTTTCACATCTATATCCATGACAAAGTTGTTTAAAACATTTTTTCAAAAAACTGATTACTTCAAGAACGACTGCTGATGCAGTATAAAATTCGAGCTAAAACGAAAAAGTCCTTTCATGAGTGACATTAAGGGGAAAGTAGAATTATGTGCCCCTAGATTAAGCTTTCCTTGATCATTATAATATTGTTTTATAGAGATATGATGAAACAGGAACCGGCTATGATTAGAATACATGATATCAGGGAACTGATGATTTGATACAATATGATACAGGTAGCAATCATGATTGCCTTCATCTAAATTTTCAGGATTTTTTGCAGTTCAGTAAATGTTTTCTAATGCCAGGCGATCAAGCCATTGTTGATATTCCACATCTGACATCTCAAGCAATATCTGAGGATTTAATGTTGTATTCAAATCGTTTTCATCTAAAGCTGCCCATCATTCAATAAATTGGGTGAGTAATTGATGTATAAACCTTGAAGTTTCTTGTTGACAAGCTGGCTTGGTATAATGATATTCTGAACTTACTTGTCGAAGTCTTGATCTTAAAAGGACACCAGATAGTATATTTTTACAGATTGCATTCATAAAGGAAAATCGTTGCATAACCGGTTCAGGGTATAAATATTGAGTGTCACTTTCTATTTTAAAGTAATTTTGTATCTCAGAATAAAAAGCGATATCTCCCCAATCACGTAAACCTGTAAATCCATAATCAGGACGTTCTGTAGCATCTGTATTCCAAGCTCCAAATGTACCCGGTAATGCATTCTTATAGCTTAATCTAGCATGTATGGCGATCCATGGATGGTTATAACGATCATGAAAAGCTGGCAGAGTACTGCTTGGAATGATGCCAGCACTCATTAATGCAGCGATATCAAAAATAGCAGACAGTATACCACTTTCTCCTGATTGAAATGGATTGCTAGACATTTTATCGAATTGGTGTGCATATTGATAATACTGCATGGGTGCTTGATAATGATGTACTGTTACAAAAGAGATGTCATTGACTATTTTGGTCGCTATCGGATCATCCATTTTATTCAGTATATTTTCAGAAAAAAGTGATATTGGCATGACAAGTATTTTACTTTCAATAGGAATCTTGCTTTTTAATTTACTTTTAAAAGATGGATTATGATGAATAAAATGATAAACTTTGGCTTCTCTTATAAAATCTTTTAAAGGTTCATCTTGACGTTGTATCTTATAAAAATCGACTAAATCTGTAGTTTTATGAGATTCTGTCAGTTGAAGAGTGCGTCCTCCTTCGATCTTGATGAATTGATTATTCTTCAATAAATCATCTTCTTTTATATGATGAGTTGCTATCTTTCTTTGTAATGTCTGTTTTAGTTGTTCACCCCAATTAAGATGAGATGGCTTGAAGTATAGGGCGTTATAGCCAGCAGAAAGCATTGCTTGATAGCAAGGATTCGGTACTGAATATTGAATAGGATGATCATCTGTAGAATATAATGCTCTTGCAGGAACACTATATTGTTTATATTGAGGTTGATTCATTAACTGTATTAGTGTCTGAATATAATCGTCATGATGCGATGCTGTGATTATTTGTAGTAATTCTGTATTGCTTGGATGTTGTAACATCAACGGTAATAATTGCGTCAAATATTGTTTGTTAGGGCGTTTCCTCAATCTGAAAATCATTTATAGATTGCTTTTTATTTTAAAATACACGACACTCTTTTTCTTAAAAAAAGAGTAGTAACTTATGATTAGAGATTTTTTAACTGATATTCTTTGGGAAAAAATACAAATCATTATGAAAAAAAATCAATGTCATTGATGGAAAAATGATCGACATGTTATATCTGCTATATTATGGAAATCACATACAGACTCTCCTTTGAGAGATACTCCCTCTAAGTTTTGACCTTGGAAAACAGCTTATAATCGATTTAATCGAT
>JAAOIJ010000129.1 GCA_015163815.1 Endozoicomonadaceae bacterium | reverse complement strand
TCAATCGGCTCAATCGGCTCAATCGGCTCAATCGGCTCAATCGGCTCAATCGGCTCAATCGGCTCAATCGGCTCAATCGGCTCAATCGGCTCATCAGCATACCCCCTCTTACTTTGTATCATTTGCTTTTCAGCTATCTTTCCTTATCTCAAATGATATCAATACTGTCTTGCCTTTTACTTCAATCCACCACAAGACATGCTTTCATATTACAAACATGATGGTTACACAGTGAAGATGAATCAAAAAACACGTTTTTATTCAATCTATTAAATTAACTGAAAAGTTTTTCTTTGTTTTTTAATATATTTTTTGGTCTGAATTTTATTTGGATTCACAATCACTTTAAATTGATCTTTCATTTTTTCTTCTATTTCTGAATAACTTTTTTTATTTATAAAATCAAAAAGATGATTTGCTAATCCTGGAATATTTATATAATTTTTCATGATTTTTTGAAGTGATAATTCTGATAATAAACTTTCATTTAAAGTCATAGGCAAACTGTAATCATCACAAAACATTTGCCAATTAGGTCGCATCGTATGGTAACAAAAATCACCCATCTGAGTGATTAACTGTACATTTGATGCAAAGCAGGTATAACCTAATGGATTTTTTTTATGTGAAGACACAGAATAAATAAGATAAAAAGGTCCTTGATCTGTTTTTGCTTGCCGAACAAAGTTCGTACCACAGTGCATATCAAACTGATTTTCACGCATATTATGAATTTTATTTTGTATCGCATGCGCTGCATATCGACTCATTCTCCAAGGATAAAATTCAAAATTTTCATAAAAATACGCATCCATGGGTTGATCATAATAAGCCAATTGCTGAGAACGATAAATCATGGCTAATTTATTTTGTGTCGATAAATACATGACTTGCTTGTTAGGTAAAATTAAAAGCATTGCAAAAGCATCAATATTTAAAAATCCTTTAATCCATCTAGAAAAAAAATCATTAAAAGGTTTAATACAAATTTGCGCCATATGATTGTCAGCATTATTTTTCATGAGCTCTCTTTTTACATCTCAACGGTTGATCCTGTCTTTGTATCGATCATTCCCAGCATTACAAGTGACATCGTAGTATCTGAGCTAGTATATCGAATAATATTCTAAATGACAAAAGTATTGACAAAAAAAACAAAATGAATTTTAATATTCATTATGAATACTTTTATCGAGAGGTCAATATGATATTGCATCAGCAGAAAATAAAATTGTGTCTTGTCAAAAAAAAGAGCAAGTACTGGTTATTAGGATTGATATTCAGTCCTGCTATACAGGCTGCAAATGAATTACAAATGACCGATATTTTGATGAATTTGTATAATTATTTAACGGGTACTATTGCAGCTACGATGGCTTTACTGATGACGGTATTTATTGGTTATCAAGTTTTAGGCACTGGACGAATTGAAAAAACATGGTTATGGGCTTGTGCTATTGGTTTTGGATTATTATTTGGTTCAAAATCTATTACCAATATGCTTGGTATCACAATATGATGACGCATACTTCCTCTGAGTTATTAATAGAATCAAATGTATATAAAGCCTTATTAATTCCTATTACGATTATGAGTGTGAATTATTATTATTTTATATTTGAATCTATTTTTTTATTTAGCTGTTTTATTTTTAGCAAACAATTATTCATTTTACTATTCAGCATACCTTTACATAGTATAGGGATTGTGTTGCAACGCTTAGACCCACATTTTATGCCATTACTGAAAGTCCATCTTTTCACATTAAAATCGGGTCGCAATCATGCAATCTGGGGAGGCAAAAGTTATGCCGCTTGAAAATCATTGGCAACATGAAATGAAAATTTCAGAACATATCCCTTTATCACATATGATTGAACCGACGGTCTTCGAAACGAAACAAGGTGATATCGGTTCTGTCATTGAATTTGAAGGATATGATTTTGAAACTGCTAACTTAGATACTTTAAATTACCATAAAAAATTACATCAGCATGTGATTTCAGATTTAACTGAACATATTAGTTTAACCTATTATACTATTCGTCGGCATCATCATACGGCACTCACCGATCAATTTGATAATGCATTTTGCGCACAAGTGAATCGTGATTATCATAACCAATTTCAAGATCAACCATTCTACAGTAATACCCTTTATGTTGTTATTATGCATAAAGGTCCTGCTATTAAAAAAAATCGTTTTCATTTTTTCAATCACATATCTTACGATGGCATAGCAAAAGCACGCCATGCATTTAGACTGCATATTATTAAAACACTCAAAAAAATAACCAAACAATTTATCAATGTATTACATGCATTTAAACCAAAATTATTAGGAGAAAAAAATCATCAAGATGAATTTTCAGAGATCTTATCTTTATTTGGTTTTTTAATTTCAGGACAATGGCAACATTATCGTGCTTGTCATCCAAAATCTATGGAGTCGACATCTTTTCATTATCCAAAAAGCAATTTATCTCAAGCTATTTCTAATTGTCGTTTATTTTTTGGTCATTGCATTCAAATTGGAGAAAATAAGCCTAAATTTGCAAATATTGTCGCTATGAAAAGTTATGCTAGCAAAACACATCCTTTAATTTTAGAAAAATTATTACATTTACCAATTGAAATGGTGATTTGCCATCATTTTTTAGTTGAGAAAAATGACAATGCTTTGAAAAAAATAGAACGCACATTGTATAAATATGATGTAACAGAGAATCAAGCAGTCTCTTTAATGCAAGAGTTAAAAATCTGTCAAGATGATTTAGCTTCAGATCGACTCATTGCCGGATATCATCAACATACAGTGATGCTATTTGGTCATTCTGTAGATGCTTTAGATCAACATATAGATGCCTTACATGCGGTATATAATGAAGCAGGTTTTCGTTTAAGTCATAGTGCTTTAGCCATAGAACCTTTATTTTGGTCACAATTTGCTGGTAATAAAAATTTTTTAACACACCTCTCGTTAATTACAAGTGAGAACTGGGTTGATTTTTGCCCTTTATTTAACTATGCCTCTAAAGCAGATCATCATACACATTTAAAATCACCCATTACTTTAATCAAAACAGCTAGTCAAACAGCACTCCCTTTTCATTATCATGCGTCAAGCTCAAACCAAACACAGGATATGACACCTGGACATACAACCATTATTGGTGGTACCGGGTCAGGTAAAACAGTATTACTTGGATTTATGGATACACAAAGTTCTCGTTTTCAGGGTCGCAGTTTCTTTTTTGATCGTGACAGAGGAATGGAAGTGTATATTCGAGTTGCAAATGGTCGTTATTTTAGATTGAATGGTGAGAAAAATAAAGCAGCTATCCATTTAAACCCATTACAATTACCAGACTCTAAAACAAATCGAGATTTTTTAAAGATTTGGTTAGGCACTTTAATATTACTCGATCATGAAACCAATTTACCAGCTGATCTCGTGATGTGGATTAGTGAATGTATTGATTTTGTCTATGATGAAATTCAACCTCATTTACGAACCTTATCTGTGGCTGCTATGCGATTACCGCTTGAATTTTCCAGGAAAGCCCAACTTAATCAATGGCTAAAAGGTGATCATCAACGATCAGATGGGCCTTATGCTTGGTTATTTGATAATGCTTGCGATGAATTAAATATCGAACATCATACTAAAATAGGTTTTGATTTAACTGTTTTAATGCAACAACCAGCCACCGTATTAATGGCAACTTGTTTATATTTAATGCATCGCATTAAATTAACATTAGATGGCTGTTTAACGAGCATTGTATTTGATGAAGGTTGGCAAATTTTAGATCATCCTTTCTGGAAAAACCAATTAAAAAAAGATCTTCCTACTTTAAGAAAATTAAATACTTATATTATTTTATCAACCCAATCACCTGCTTCTGTTGTGCAATCTGCTTTAAGTTCTCATATTTTAGATAATTGCTCAACGCAAATCTTTTTTTGTAATCCAATGGCTAATGAAACAGATTATCAACATTTTCAATTAACAGAATATGAATTCAACTTCATTAAAAATACACCGAAAGAAAAACGGTTTTGGCTTTATAAGCAAGATCAATGTTCTGTCATTGCTCATTTACCTTTAAATCATATGCCAGCCGCATTATCTATTTGGTCTGCAAAACAAAATACATTAAAGACAATGGATTATTTTATAAATCAAGTTGGTGATGATGTTCAACAATGGTTGCCATTATGGTTAAAATCTCAAGCATTACATTTTGAAGGATTCTCATGATTTTTATTGTTGTTATTTTTTTATGCTTACCTGTATTCAGTTTTAGTATGCCAGTACACGATCCTCTTAATTATGCAGCCATTATGCGTGAAGTACAACAGTCCAAAAAAAATTTTTTCATGTTAAAAAATCAATATGATCTGTTAAAAAAGCAATGGGATACTTTAAAAATACAGCAACAACAATTAAAAGAGAATTATCAAGCGATGACAGGTCAATCACATTGGGGGCATTTTGCCAATCGATTTGACTCGTTAAAACAGACAATCTTAGATCCGGTGAATCGATGGCATGATCGTCGACATCAATTATCAATATCAACACAGTCTCATCAATCATATGATCAAGATAATATGGTGTTAACCTCACAACAGTTTGCATTAGGCAGTACACCAGCATTAAGTCATCTACAATCTGTTGATAGACAAACAAATAAAATGATTACCTTATTGGCAAAACAACCTTTCAATCGTTTAGATGAACATTTAAAAGCCTTAAAATTATTAAGTAATACCATTGATTCAAAGGATAATCATCATATTAAATCAGCTATTGATTTAAATACACGTATGGTTGCAGAAAGCGCCTTAATTCAAGTAGAAATGGTTCAATTATTAGTCTTATTAGTACAACAAACAGCACGTGTTGAAGCAAGACACTTAAGTCATCAAGCTTTACAATCTAAATTTAATCAATCAACCCTTTTACCTGAGCATTTAAGGAAACAACATAGATGCGATTATTAAAATTAATCTTGTTATTGAATAGCATGATCTGCACTGGTTGTACTGTCAATACAATGAAATCACCTTTAATTATCTGTCCTAACTTTGGTCAAAATTGTGAAAAAATACCACTCAACACAGCATGGCATTCAATGTCTAAGGAAGTGAATCATGACTGATTTAATGCATGATGTAACGGCTCATACGATCATTATTCGATTATTTGAATGGATTGAGTTATTTTTACAATATTATGTCATACAAGGCTATCAGGCTTTATCTCATCTTATATCAACTTCACTCGGTATTATTTTAGCATTATATATTATGATTCGAGGATATAGTGTTGCGATGGGTTTAGAATCCATTTCAATTGCTACTTTTTTCAAACATAGTTTAAAAATTTGTTTCATGTATTTTTTAGCCATGCAATGGCATTTATTTTCCTCTTGGTTAGTGGAGGGTGTCGCCGCGATTGCAGATTGTGTAGCGGCAGCAGAATTATCAGCAAATCCATTACAATTACCTTTAGCTTATAACTTAAAAACAGCATTACAATCAACATTTAGTCAATTTTATTTTCTAGGAAGTGAGTTATGGAAACAAGGTGGATTATGGAGTAATCCCACAGCATTATTATCAGGATTGATGATTTGGGGAGAAGGTAGTTTATTAGTCGGTATTGGTACAACAGAAATTTTATTAGCAAAAATTGTATTATCGGTTTTATTTACGATAGCACCCTTAATTGGAATCTTATCATTATTTAAACCTTTTCAAGGTGTATTAGATGCTTGGTTAGGTTTTATTATTAGTTTTGTGTTTCTTGAAATTTTAGTCACGGCTGTTTTAATTATTGCCTTGTCATTAGCTTATAGTTTAACTGGTTCTCATATGATGCAAGAAGCGATATCAGGTGTATCCGGGTTAGGTTTAGGATGGCCTATCTTCATTGTTGCTGTGTTATGTATTGTGATGATTATGCGTATCAATACATTATCGATGGCATTAGGGCGCGTATCAGCAAGCACTTCAGCTTCTGCAAATATACAGCAAATTTGGGGGCATATTTGGCGACCAGCCACCACTATTTTCAAAACTAGTTTGCGTGCAACACAGGCCATTAAAAGCCCTTTTCGAAGACGTTTTTAATGTCTTTCAACCTACAATATTAGCTTATTTATGTATTTAAAAATAAACAAAAAAATAAAGGATATAGCCTCTATTTCATATTTTCAGCAAGCCAATACTTGGGCTGATGATTTAAATATGAGTATTGTCATGAGTCGAAATCGTTATCGTTTTGCTTTTTTAGGTATGAGTTTTCTCTGTGGTCTCTTAACCATTGCGATTATGCTCTTAACACCTCTTAAGCGAACTCAATTAGTTGTTGTTCAAGATCGTGGTGAATCAGGTTGTTTGATTTCAACCTGTATACCAGGTGAAAAATATACACCGTCTTGGTCACAAACAAAATCTGAATTAGCACGTTATATTCAATATAGAGAAGGATATGATCCGTATTTTTATATTGATAATATATACAGGTTACAATTAATGTCTTCTATTGATTTAATGAAAACATATGCAAAAACACAACGTCGAAACTGTAGTGATAATGTCGTTTATAATTTAGGATTAAAAGGCATTAAGAGAGTGAGTGTAAAAGATATTGTATTAATAAAATCAAATCATCACGAAATACCTGGTCATAAAGCACAAATTACTTTTACTGTAGAGACTGAATTATCTAACAGTGATCACACTACAAAATCAGTCTTTATGGCGTTAATCACATGGGAATATCGTGATCCTCCAAAAGATATTGAAGACCAACTGATTAATTGGAGTGGTTTTCAAGTCACGCAATATCAAAGAACACAACTATCCATAGCACAATAAGTAGAGGTTTTTATGCGTTCTATCAACATTTTTTGTATCGTGATTACCGGCATGATAGCTATTGAGACACCAGCAGAACAAGGGATGAATAAACAAATAAAAAATACACATATTCAAGATATTGCCTATAATCCAAATCAAGTAATTTCCATTCAAGGTAAACCTTTTATTACAACTCAAATTATATTTGATCCACAAGAATCAATTCAGAATATACAGAATGGTGATTTGACTGCTTGGCATATTGCCATCACACCTGAATTAAGTCATGTGGTTTTTTTAAAACCCACCATGATGGAATCAAATACTAATTTAACCATTATCACAACACATCGCACGTACTATTTTAAATTAGATATTATGCCCAATATACCCGATGAATCGGTTGCTTACGCCATTCGTTTTTGTTACCCAGATCAAATAGATTATCCAGTATCTTTATTCAAGCATTCATCTATTCATGCATCGAAAGGCAATCAAAAAAATATCAACTATAGCGCTTGGGGGGCCCGGACACTCTTTCCAACACATTGTTATGATGACGGAAAGCGAACTTTTTTTAAATTAAAATCCACCGATCATATCCCAGCTATTTTTGTTGTCACACAAGCATCAGGTCAAGAAGCTTTGGTCAACGCATACCGTCAAGATGATTATATGATTGTCAATCAAGTGGCACCGCAATGGATTATACGCCAAGGTCGTCATCAAGTCGCTTCAATATTTAATGATACTTGGATTCATCAGGCAAAACAAAACAAAGGATAGCTTATCATGCTGAAAAAACCTGCTACTGCTTTATTACAACATTGCACCAATCGTGCTCAAATTAATTTAAAAAAAGGCACTTTTTCGATTGGTTTATGGTTATTACTGTTTTGCATTTTATGCGGTAGTCTTTTGTACTATGTGTCTCATTCATATGCTATGAAAACGATTTCAAAATCAAATCAGGAGACCATGACATTACCCACGGAAGTCACAGAAGCCACGGCTTGGTTAAAATCTAAAAAGCTAGATAATGAGTCTTTCATGTTGCATGAAGCATCATATAGCCCAGATTTATTTGAGACAAATTCCACTTTTGATTCATTTGATATACCAGAAGACATGAAACGACAATCCAGTGAAACAACTGTTTATACGCATGTATCACAGATAGAATCATCTCATCATAAAACAAAAAATATCATTAAAATAAAAGATTTATCACATACTATTGTACAAGGAGAGTTATTTCATGGCACACTGGAAACAGCCATTGATACTGAATTATCAGGTCAGTTACGAGCAGTCCTTACGCAGCCTGTTTTTGGCTTTAATGGATTCAAAGAATTATTACCAGCAGGTTCTCGTTTAATAGGAAGATATCAATCGGCTACAATGAATGGTGTAGCGTCTATGCGTATTATCGTTATATGGGATCGTATCGTCACACCCAAAGGATTATCCATTAGGCTCACAGCAAACGCTTCAGATCGCTTAGGGCGAACGGGTTTACAAGCAGATCATGTCAATCGTAATCTATTATCACATTTAAATGCTTTCAGTGTCTTCTCTTTATTCTCTGGACAACAAACATCATTACAGTCAGGCGAAACACCATTACACGATCAAAATATAAAAAATAAAATAAAAGCATTAAAAGATCAATGGCATCAAAAAAGTATGAAGATTAAACCAGTATTACACATTCATCCTGGAAGTCATATTACCGTTTTTATAACACAAGATATTGATTTATCTTCATATAAAAAAGAAATTGCTTGACATGAAAAATCATCATTTCTTTCAACCCAGCGTGATGGGTTTATTAAGTCCAATTCAATCATTTTTTCAAGATCCAGATATTTCTGAAATTATGATCAATCAACCTCAGTTTATTTGGATTGAACGCAAAGGGCTATTTGAACAACATGCTGTACCTGAGTTTCATGAACAGCATTTAGTGCATATGACACACTTATTAGCCAATGAAACTCAGGTATTATTATCAAAAAAACAGCCTGTTTTATCTGGAAATCTAAGCGAAGGATCTCGTGTTCAAGTAGTCATTCCTCCAGTCACACAGCATTATACTTGGTCTATTCGGCGTCAAATACAAAAAAAAATGACATTACCTAATTATCAAAAAAATGGATTTTTTGATCAAATAAACGCCACCAATCTCGACATGAAAACGCTTTCATTGGATGATTTACAATTAAGACAGCAATATCAATCTAAACAATGGTTTCAATTTTTAATCTTAGCCATTCGTTTTAAGAAAAATATCATTATTAGCGGCGGGACCTCCAGTGGAAAAACGACTTTCTTAAATGCTTGTTTAAATCAATTCAATCAAAATACTCGCTTAATTATACTCGAAGATGTCAGAGAAATTGTGGCATCACATCAAAATAAAGTACACATGATCACACAAACTAATACGATTGGGGCGCAGAATTTACAAGTTTTATTACAATGTGCTTTACGCTTAAGACCTGATCGATTTGTGATAGGTGAAATTAGAGGGGCTGAGATAGCTGATTTTATCGCAGCATGCTCTACTGGACATCAAGGATCACTAGCCAGTATTCATGCCAATGGTGCCGCTGTTGCTTTTTCTAGGATGGTTCAGTTATATAAGCTCAATACAGTTCCCTCTATGTCAGATCAAGAGATTTTACAGTTACTCTATTCCGTTGTCGATGTCATTATTCAACTAGAGAGAACGTCAAATGGTCGAAAAATTACTGAAATTTGGTATCGTGATATTGAGCTTAATGTGGATTAGTTTCTCGCTATTATCTCAATATTTTGATTCTGTATCTTTAAGCTATATCAAACAACAGATTGCTATTTTTTTTATCAATCCATCGACCATACTATTTCTGATAATATGGTGTTTATTTTTTAGTATAGGATTGAGTCTTTATTGCATCATCATAGGTGGCTTTTATCGTTTTATTGGCCTACATCTTTTATATACCCTCAGTATGATCATGATTTCTTTATACGTCAATCAGCTTTTCATTGAATCTTTCAAAATACATCAAATAATAGGCAACCTACTCTATCATTGGATACCGCATGTATCTCATCAAACAACCAGTAAGATCTTATTTGGCATGATAACACTCATTATCAGTATTCCTTACGGAATCTATTGGAGATATATCATGCGAACACAGCCATTAGGTTGTGCTCATTTTGCTAATATTTTTGATTTAAACCGATCCGATTTATTACAACAAGAAGGTATTTGCTTAGGTCATACCTTTTATGGACCTTTGCGACACACAGGTTTTGAACCTATTTTATGTATAGGCGGAACAGGTGGAGGTAAAACAAGCGCATTTGTCATTCCCAATGTATTAGAACTCAAATATGATAGTTTAATTATTACAGATATCAAAGGTGAAATTTTTGAATTAACAGGACGTTATCGACAAAAAATTGGAGACGTCTATATTTTTGATCCTGAAAACCCGAATACAACACCTTATAATCCATTTGAATTAATACGTATCGATACTTTTTATGAAGATCTTGATTTAATATTTTCTGTATTAATTCCAGAATCTAAAGAACCTATTTGGAGCATGGGATCTCGCAGCATTGCAGCAACACTCGTATGCATGATGAACACAACACAGCAAAAGCCCACTTTATTTGCTGTATATCAAGCATTATGTCGCCCTGATTTAAGAGAAGAGATTGCTCAATTTTATGAATTAAATACACTCAACCCTCAATTGAAAGCTTTATGTGGAAAATGCTTAAGCGTGCGAGAAGAACAATTTAAAGATTTAAGTTTACAGGCACAAGAATATTTAAGCTGTTTTAATCAACCTAATTTATCAAAAGCCACCAACTCTAATGCGTTTAATTTTCACTTATTACGAGAAAAAATACAAACAATTTATATTAAAATGCCTGCAAACACAGAAACATATGGACCAATTTGTGCTTTATTTTTTGAGCAATTATTTCAACATAGCAGTCAAGAAAATAATCCAGATTTAAGTAAAAAATCCATTACTTGTTTTATTGATGAATTTGCAAACCTTCCTAGAATACCTTCTATTATAAAAGGTATTAATTATTTAAGAAGTTATCGTATTCGTATTTGTTTATTTATACAACATACAGCACAATTAGCACATGTTTATGGCATCATCAATAAAGAAAATTTTTTAGCCATGCCGATTAAAGTTATTTTTAATATTTCCTCGAAAGAAGATGCTGATTATTTTTCTAGATATTGCGGTAGTACGACGATTGAAATCAAAAATAAATCTGAACAACAAGGTCGCTATAGTATGCAATATCAACATCAAAATGTCCCTTTAATTCGACCTGATGAATTACAACGTTTATCAAAAAAATATAGTTTAATTTTAAAAACTGGTTTTGTTCCTGTCAAATCTAAAAAAAATTTTTGGTTTTTACATCGAAAATATCGCAAATTAATCTGAGATGTTTGCAAGAGCATAAAAGAGATATGGACAACTTTTCGATAGAGCTTATTTTTTGACTATGGGGAATGTCTTGCTTTTTCTCTGCATGTTTGATCAGGTAATTTGGGTGTTTTACTGATTGAGACCTTTGCAGTAAGCAGTTCAATGAATAATTTATGTATTTTTTTATTCAAACAATACATAAATTACTTCATTTTTTAAACTATTTTAATAAAAAAGATCATATCAGGAGTCTTTGTTGTCTTATTGCAAAGGTCTCTGATTATAGCTAAGATCTCATCCGGATCTTTAATAAATAATATAAATGGTATCGACTCCATTCTATCGTGACATGCATTTTTTCATATTTCTTCACAACGATCAAATTCCTTCAGTTTTTTTGAACATCATCTTTTCTATTTTCTTTCTTATTTTAAACAGATTTTTTTATGGCACGATTTAGGATTATTTTTTCAGGGCCAACAAATTAACAGACAATATTTAAAACATCGATCTCACTGCATTGAATAAAGAACTCATCACATAAGACTGATGATTCGTATAATTATATTGCTCAGTTTTATCAAATTCAGCAGCATTTATATTATCATTTACAGTTGTATAACAAGAGGCAAGCTGAGGATTTTGATCAGATAGACTCGATTCTCTCCTATCTAAATATCTAGATTTAAATTCGAAAATAAGCATCATGATTCCGTCTTCAATATGTATTCAGTCTGCTTGAATCTCTAATGTGGCAATATCTCCTTTATTCAACGTAGTATAGCCATGTTCATCTGAAATATGGGATAAACAACTTGAATCTGCTAATACGCATAAGATATCATTTTCCTACTTATTATCAATATATAATGAGCGAGCGTTTAGAGTCGTCAACCTTTATTTTAGCCTGATCATGTCCAAAACTCACTCTTGTCATTTTAACAGCAGAATGAGCCGCTAGACTTTGAGGAGATTCTGTTCTATAAGGATTATTCGTACCACGATTATTCTCGTTAGAATCTTTTTCAAAATCAACTGATTCATATTGTTTAAAACATAATTTATTGTGTTTTTTGCATAACATAATCTCTGAAGGAATTGACACTGCAGCTATCACACCCCCTATTATTATAGGTATTACAATTCCCGCTAGATGTTATAAATCCTATTGAAATATGACTTTCTTTTTCATTTAAGATAGATATAGGTTCTGTTATGGGTTCTTCTGTAGGGAAAGCAGGATTATATATAGGACAACCCATTCCTTTAGGAGCACCGTCATCTATAGTCGCTCCAGGACAATGGCAATATTGAGGTAAAATTTTATTATTTAAATCAGTAGGACTTGATGCATATAAAGGGTCTGTCGTAAAATAATTACTGTAATTAGGTGAAATGCAAAATAACATATGATCTTCTATATCTGAAACATGACAATTAATATTATTTCCAAAAATTTTAGCATTATATTTCATATGAATAGCTCGGTTATAGAAGAGGTCTGGGTTCGAAGCTTCACTAACAAAAATGGCTGAATTTAATTCAGGTACTGTAATATTAGCATTATTATAGATAATACCCCCTACCTGATTGAACGATTCTGTTCGATAGAAACTTCCTGTATATGAACATATTTGCGCGGAATTAATTGCTGAATCCAATTGATGAGTATTGCTAGAATAAATAAAACTATATTTTAAATTGTCACTGAAATGGCTACATTCATTGAGAATAAAAGGTACAGCTGTAGTTTCCCAAGCTGCCAAAAATTTTCCATTTTTTGTTATTTTCACAACTCCTCGCAAGGTTGGGTTAAATGTCTTAAAATAATAATCATGATCTACACCATATGTAAATGATATAGCTTGCTTAGAAGTTCCATTTTCATGCAACAAAATATTTTGTAAATCACTTAATTCAATGCTTCTCTGATCTAATACAAGTGCCGGTTTATTGACACAGTTATCTTCATGTATCTGTTCAGATATTCTAGTGTCACTTGTCATCATTTGCCCATTTGCACCTAAAAACCAAGGATTTATGATAGCGTTATGCATTGCGCGTCCGGTTGTAGCGCCTGCCATACTACCCAGTAGAGAACCTGCAAATTTTGCTGAGAATTTAATAGCCTTAGGAAGTTTAGTTTCAGTTTGTTTTTCAGTGTAATTGATTATCTCTTCAGTGAAACCATGGCCTAAATGTCCTCCTATCGCACCCACAATAGAGCCTGCAACATCTCCAAAGGAATGAATCATACCGGTGCCAGCTGTTGTGAAAATAGATAAACATAGGGCATATTTATCTTGTGTTTTTGTAGGTAAAACAT
>JAAOIJ010000128.1 GCA_015163815.1 Endozoicomonadaceae bacterium | reverse complement strand
TAAATAATTTGATTTTTTTATTTTGATATACAGCAGTATGATATCAAAGCAATTCCCAGCATCTTATCGAATTTTTATGAGGTATTTCATAGATAACTTTCATCATACTGCAATGAAATGTTTC
Organism: Endozoicomonadaceae bacterium; assembly: GCA_015163815.1. Taxonomy (GTDB): domain Bacteria; phylum Pseudomonadota; class Gammaproteobacteria; order Pseudomonadales; family Endozoicomonadaceae; genus JAAOIJ01. The sequence continues at coordinate 15,742 of JAAOIJ010000128.1, read as the reverse complement.
GAATTGATAGGCAATGCTTTAAATGATTTCAGTATCATTGCTGATGAGTCTCTAACTTTTTTAAGAAATGTGGTATCATTTTATTCTGAGATTAAGCTCGGTTCTCAAGACTTCATTCCGAGCGTTTTTCGCCAATTTAATAATAGAGATAATCCTTGTTAGCATAGAGCTAACTGTAGTATTAAGGTGTTCGAGGTTCTTTTGATGATGAAATGACAATGATGAAGATCATGAATCTTAGATTGTCATAAAATGTTTTTTTCGTAGTATTTTAATATAAATCAAATATTTATAGTTTAGTAATATCAAAAAAGGGCGTGCTTTTTATCCATTATAAGCTATTAAAAATCACATTCAATCTTAAGATACATTGGATTGATGATTGATGATTGATGATTGATGATTGATGATTGATGATTGATGATTGATGATTGATGATTGATGATTGATGATTGATGATTGATGATTGATGATTGATGATTGATGATTGAAATTGACTCGCGTAGTCACAGAGCAAATGTTCTGATTTTTTTATTACGACCAGTAAACGATTTTTACAAAGATATAGCAGGCACTTATTGTGAACGCAACAAACGAAATACTACCTATTAATATAGAAGATGAACTGAAACGATCCTATTTAGATTATGCTATGAGTGTAATTGTGGGACGTGCATTACCCGATATTAGAGATGGTTTGAAACCTGTTCATAGGCGTGTCTTATTTGCTATGCATGAATTAAAGAATGATTGGAATAAGCCGTATAAAAAATCAGCACGTGTTGTGGGTGATGTGATTGGTAAATATCATCCGCATGGAGAAACAGCGGTATATGATACCATTGTTCGTATGGCTCAAGATTTTTCAATGCGTTGTATCTTGATTGATGGGCAAGGTAATTTTGGTTCTGTTGATGGCGATTCGGCAGCTGCCATGCGTTATACCGAAGTGCGAATGACCAAAATTGCACATGAGCTTATAGCTGATTTAGAAAAAGAAACTGTTAATTTTATTCCAAATTATGATGGTACCGAATATATTCCTGAAGTATTTCCGACTAAAATTCCAAATTTAATCATTAATGGTTCATCTGGTATTGCTGTGGGTATGGCTACCAATATTCCACCGCATAATTTAGGTGAAGTGATTGCAGGTTGTATTGCATTATTAGCGCAACCTGATATGTCGATTAGTGAATTAATGGAATATATTCCTGGCCCAGATTTTCCAACAGCTGGATTCATTAATGGGCGAGCTGGGATTATTTCAGCCTATAAGACAGGGAAAGGTCGCATTTATATGCGAGCCCGTGCTCAGGTTGTTGATGTCAATAATCGTCAGCATATTATTATTACCGAACTACCCTATCAAATGAATAAAGCACGTTTTATTGAAAAGGTAGCAGAGCTTGTTAAAGATAAAAAATTAGAAGGTATTTCAACAATTCGAGATGAATCAGATAAAGATGGATTACGTGTCGTTATTGAACTTCGGCGTGGTGAAATGGGAGATGTCGTATTAAATAATTTATATTCCCAAACACAATTAGAGCAAGTGTTTGGGATTAATATGGTTGCCCTGATTGATGGTCGTCCAAAAGTATTAAATATTAAAGAGATATTAGTCTCTTTTATTACTCATCGACGAGAAGTCATTACTCGCCGTACTTTATTTACTTTGAAAAAAGCGCGTCAACGAGGTCATTTATTAGAAGGATTAGCCGTTGCTTTATCGAATATTGATGATGTTATTCTATTAATTAAAGCTTCAAAAAATTCTCAATTAGCCCAAGTTGCTTTAATGGAAAAAACTTGGAGTGCGGGTTATGTCTTGAGTATGGTCAGCCCTGAAGATCCGCGTGTCTGTCATCCAGAAGAGTTACCTTTATCTTATGGTATTCAAGATAAACAATATGGTTTTTCACCTGAGCAAGCAAAAGCTATTTTAGACATGCGACTGCATCGATTGACGGGCTTAGAGCATGAAAAATTATTAACAGAATATAAAGAATTATTAGATAAAATTACAGCATTAAAATTAATTTTGACAGATTCTGATCGGTTAATAACGATTATTCGAGAAGAACTGGAACAAGTTGCTCAAGAATTTAATTCTCCTAGAAGAACAGAGATTACCCATTCTAAATTAGATCTAACAATTGAAGATTTAATTAGTGAGCAAAAAATGGTAGTGACTATATCTAATACAGGTTATGCCAAAACAACCCCTTTATCTGAATACCAAGCACAACATCGTGGTGGAAAAGGAAAAAGTGCCACTGCTTTAAAAAATGAAGATTTTATAGAGCATATGATTATTGCCAGTACGCATTCAAGAATTCTATTTTTTACAACACGTGGCAAAGCTTATTGGTTAAAAGTATATGAAATACCAGAAGCCTCTAGAGCGGCAAAAGGTCGCCCGATGGTTAATTTATTGCAATTAGAAGAAAATGAAAAAATAACAGCCATGTTGCCACTTGATGCAAGTGAAGAAGAGCGATATGTGTTTATGGCAACACGTTATGGTATTGTTAAAAAAGTGAATTTAACACTATTTTCAAAATCAAAACGTGTCTCTGGATTAATTGCGCTGGACTTAGATGAAAATGATATTTTAGTTGATGTTGCTATTACGAAAGGGTCAGATGAAGTCATGCTATTCAGTAATGCAGGTAAAGCTGTGCGTTTCTTAGAGCAAGAAATTAGATCGACGGGTCGCATTTCTCGTGGCGTGAAAGGCATGAAACTAAAACCAGGACAACATATTATTTCATTAGTTATTCTTGATGATGTGGAGGCCGATGCTAATATTCTCACCATTAGTGAGCATGGCTATGGCAAACGTTCACCTGTTGTAGACTTTAGAAAAACGAGACGAGGTGGCTCTGGTGTTATTGCGATGATCTGTAATGAACGTAATGGTGATATGGTGGGGGCAGTTCAAGTCATCAGTGATAAAGAAGAAGTGATGCTGATCTCTGATCAAGGCAGTTTAATAAGAACACGTATTGAAGAAGTGCGCGTTTTAAGTCGTAAGACGAAAGGAGTCTGTATTATTCGTTTGCGAGATCAAGAGAAAATTGTCAGTATTGATAGGATATCAGAAGTTGATGTTCAAGATGACATATTAACAGACTTGCCTGCTGAAAACACAATACAAGAAAAAGATGCTTCAGATGCTTCAGATGCTTCAGATGCTGCTGAGAGTGAGAGTCCAAAGGCATAAAATAAGACTTGATTTTATGATATATAGGTATTAATAGATTGTATGAATAAACGGCTTTATAATTTTTCAGCAGGACCAGCAGCATTACCATTAGAAGTTTTACTGCAAGTTCAATCCGAATTATTAAATTGGGATAATCATGGTTTTTCTATTCTGGAGTCTAGTCATCGTATTCCAGAATTTATTGAATTAACTGAAAGAATTGAGCAAGATTTCAGGCGTATTATGTCAGTGCCTGATCATTATCATGTGCTTTTTTCCTCTGGCGGCGCTTCTTTTCAATTTTCTGGAGTGCCGTTGAATATGATACGTCATATCAAACGTGCTGATTATTTTTGTACTGGTTTATGGTCACAAAAAGCAATTAATGAAGCAAAACGGTATTGTGATATTCATCTTGTTGCTCAAGGAAATTCATCTGGATATTTAGAAATACCCGATGAATCTAGTTGGTCCTTTTCGGAAAAAGCTGCCTATATTTTTTATACCCCAAATGAAACAGTGAATGGTGTTCGTTTCAAAAAAGTGCCTAAATCAGGCAATGTGCCGGTAGTCTCCGATTTAACTTCCTGTATTTTTCAAGAAAATATTAATATTAATGATTTTGGTATTATTTTTGCAGCAACACAAAAAAATTTAGGCTTAGCAGGTTTTTCTGTCATTATTATACGAGATGATTTATTAGAACAAGCTTTACCTGACTGTCCTAATTGCTTAAATTATAAAACGCTTTTGCAATCAAAATCGATGCCAAATACTCCACCAACATTTGCTTGGTATTTTGTAGGAAAAATGTTGCAATGGATCGAATCACAAGGTGGTGTTAGCGTATTAGAAGCACGTAGTCAGCAACAAGGTCGTCAGTTATATGACATGATTGATCAAAGTCATTTTTATACTAATCGAGTTTCACTTGAATATCGTTCAATGATTAATATTCCCTTTTTTTTAAAAGATAATACGCTAACCACTCAATTTATAGAATCTGCAAAAGCAGCAGGGATTACGCAATTAAAAGGTCATAAAACCGTAGGTGGATTGCGTGCAAGTTTATATATTGGCTTGCATCCTGACGCTGTGAAGGCCCTGATCTCTTTTATGAAAAATTTTGAAAAAAAATATGGTTAACCAAATGTCTTCTAATGAGGCTGAAAAACAATTGGCCGAGTGTCGTTTGCGTATTGATGCTATTGATGACACGCTGCTTACGTTATTAAATGAAAGGCTTTTGATTGCTCAACAAGTAGGCCACATAAAAAAAAAACAAAATTGCCGACCTTCTGAATTTTATAATCCATATCGTGAGCATCAAATTTTACATCGATTCAGTCAAAAAAAAACAAGTCTATTAAAACAAGGCATGATGATTGAATTTTTTAAAACAATTTTTTCATTCAGTTTGTCTTTGCAAATACAAATACAAATTTATGTATTAGACAACCCTTCAAAGGCACTATGTCGTGCAGCGTATTATGAATTTGGTAAACAAGTTCATCTAACAACATGTCAATCGTTAGATGTTTTAGAATCTAGAATGTCACAATCATTGATTGCAATCTATGGTCTTATGTCTGCTTTTCAAGTATTATCTTTTATGTCTATAGAGCAGAAAAAATTATCCAGTATGATTTATCAAATGATTATTTTACCTGAATTGGAACAAAAAAATACCGAGTGCAATTCTGTTTTATCAGCAGAAAAAAAACAATATTTTTTTGTTTTAAAAGAAAAAAGAGCTATGAAACATCTCATGTATTGTCAAAAAATATTGATGATACAATCCTCTGTTACAAGTCATACATTAGCTGATATAATGCAATCTTTTTCTGATAAAAGCATACAAGTTTGTTATATTGCTCATGCAGTTTTTTCAAGTTTAGGCTTGATCAGTATCTTGATCTCATTTGATACAAAAGATACAAAAAATGCACTAGAAGTCTTATGTTCACTTGAACACCAAGGATGTACTGCTGAAATCTTAGGCGCATATCCAAAGTCATGATGAGACAAATAAAAAAGCACTATAAATGATACGTGTATTATATTAAGATATACTCGATTGCAATATTTGATAGATAGTACGATAATAAAGCTTACACTCATAACGGATCGCATATGTTTAAAAAATTAAGAGGATTTTTTTCCACAGATTTATCAATTGATTTAGGTACTGCCAATACATTGATTTATGTCCGAGGAAAAGGAATTGTATTAAATGAGCCCTCTGTTGTGGCAATTCGAACTATCGGTCACCAAAAAACAGTCGTCGCTGTTGGTTCTGATGCAAAACGTATGTTAGGGCGAACCCCTGGTAATATTACTGCCATTCGGCCTATGAAAGATGGCGTCATAGCAGATTTTGATGTGTGTGAAAAAATGTTGCAGCATTTTATCAACAAAGTGCATGAAAATAGCTTTATTCAACCTAGTCCCAGAGTGTTAGTATGTGTTCCTTGTAAATCAACTAAAGTAGAACGTCGAGCTATCAGAGAATCTGTTTTAGGTGCAGGCGCTTTAGAAGTATATTTAATTGAAGAGCCGATGGCTGCGGCGATAGGAGCAGGTTTACCTGTGGAAGAAGCAAGTGGTTCTATGGTTGTCGATATTGGTGGAGGAACAACAGAGATTGCGATTATTTCATTAAGCGGTGTTGTGTACTCAGAATCAGTTCGAATTGGCGGTGATCGTTTTGATGAAGCCATTGTGACTTATGTGCGCCGACATTATGGTAGCTTAATTGGTGATTCTACTGCAGAACGAATTAAAAAAGAGATTTCTACTGCTCACCCTGAAGAAGAAGTTTTAACTATTTCTGTGCAAGGTCGCAATTTAGCTGAAGGTATTCCGCGTGGATTTACTTTAAATAGCTCAGAAGTTTATGAAGCTTTACAAGATAACTTGCAAGGTATTGTTCAGGCTGTTCGTAGTGCGTTAGAACAATCTCCACCTGAATTAGCTTCCGATATCGCAGAACGTGGATTAGTGTTAACTGGAGGAGGCGCTTTAATGAGAGGTATTGATAAATTATTGGCGCAAGAAACAGGGTTGACTGTATTAACTGCATCAGAACCTTTAAATTGTGTTGCACATGGTGGTGGAAAAGCACTAGAAATGATGGATACACATCGAATGGATTTATTGTCAACGGAATAAAGTATTTTTTTATTGATTGCGAGAGTGAACTCTATTAACGATATTTTTATTAAACGTGCTGCCGATTATTTCATTTGGGAAAAATTTATTTTCTTAATGGCTTTATCCATTGTTTTGATTGTGATAGACCATCGTGGGCATTATTTAGATAAACCAAAATCATACATGACATCTTGTATGATTCCATTATACTGGATTGCTGATATTCCAGAAAAAATGAGTCTTTTTTGGCAAGAAAATTGGTTATCTCGTCTTGAATTAGCAGCAAGAAATGAACAATTAAAAGTAGAAAACCTTTTACTAAAACAAAAAATACAAACATTTTTAACGATTGATACGCAAAATGAATCATTGAGAGCTTTGCTTCATTCTTCTAAAAATTTAGATAGATCTATAAAAGTTGCAGAGATTATTGGTGAAAACCCACAGCTACATATGCGGCAATTAATAGTCGATAAAGGCAGTAAAGCAGACGTATTTTTGGGGCAACCCTTATTAGATGCAACGGGCGTCATGGGACATGTTATCAGCGTGAATGATTGGACTAGCGTTGCCCTGCTGTTAACAGATGCTAGTAGTCGCATTCCTATACAAGTGCATCGTACTGGATATCGCGCGATTGCAGCTGGTAATCATCCGGCGAATTATTTATCGTTATTAAATATTTCTCAAACAACCGATATTCAAGTCGGCGATTTACTGGTTACTTCAGGGCTTGGAGGTCGGTTTCCTCCAGGTTATCCTGTTGCTGAAGTATTTGAAAAAAAAAATGATTTAGTCGATGATTTTATTCAAATTCGAGCAAAACCTTTAGCAAAACTGAATGAAAGTCGTATTGTTTTATTAGTATATCCTGAGCAAAATAATCATATGGATGCATTACAATAATGATATGAGCATACACAGTGTATTGCAAAATAAGTTGAGCATCTGATGTCCAAATTAACCTCTTTCAGTTTTATTATTGCCACGTTCATACCTGCTTTTATTTTAATGATCATTCCTTTACCTGATTATATTATGATTTATCGGCCTGCTTGGGTTCCATTATGTATTTTGTTTTGGTTAATGCAATCAGAAGGACACTGCATTGGTTTGATTTTTTGTTGGATTGTAGGATTGTTTATGGATATTGTCTTTATTGCTTTATTAGGACAGCATGGATTAGCTTTATTATTAATGAGTATGTTAGCAATACAGATACGTAAACGATTAAATCGCTCCAAAATGTTGGAACAAATGGTGCTTGTTTTTTTATTAATTATGCTGTTTAAATTGAGTGAGTTATGGCTAGATTTGATCATCGGTGGTGTTTTTAATTTTCAGTGGATTGTAGTGAGTTTCTCTAGTGCCTTATGTTGGCCTTTTTTATCAAAAGGATTAAAGGCTTGGGATAATTTATATCGGTCATAGAAACTAGATTGCTATCTTTGAATACAAAGTTGAACCTGGGTCAGGTATTATGTGTTCACTAAGAGGCTATGGTCCGAATATCATGCGTCAGCATCTGTTTTAATAGTTTGAGCCCTTTGCAATAAGCAGTTCAATGAATGATTTATGTGTTTTTTTATTCAGACAATACATAAATTACTTCATTTTTTAAACTATTTTAATAAAAAAGATCATATCAGGAGTCTTTGTTGTCTTATTGCAAAGGTCTCAGTTTATGTCTTGATATTCATATCGCATGATGTCATATGATATCAGAGGAATAGATGGCATTTGAAAAAAAGTAAGCGGTAATAGGTAAGCAAGCGAGTTGTGAGGTTGTGCAATTTTATTGTATGTGCTTGAAATGTTTTACAGCTATTTTGTTCTTGGATAAAAGGCCTGTTATATATCTGTATCACGTTTGAATAACAGTTTCTAGCCGACTCTATTTTGAATGTCCTATCAATCAAGTTACAAAAGAGGTGATCAAGCCTATAACAACAATACTTCCAAATATTAAAATAATGATATCAGCGATGGGTGAACGTAGTTTTTTTAATTTATGATCTGTATATTTTGCATAAATAGGCATAAAAAATAATAGAATAGCAAGCACTGGTGACACAATATTCAAAATAATATCAATCACGCTAAAATTTAAGCTAGCAGCAAGCCATGAGCTTAGAAAAATGCCTGCATGTACAGCAAGATGAATACGCTTTAAAACTTTTTTTGAAACGACATGGCGAGCGTTTATCATAAATCGCACTAAGCCGACACCGCCTTCTGCAGTACCCAAATATACGCCAAAATAAGAACTTGTAATGGCTAATAAAGTAATTATACTAATAACATAAGGCATCCAGCTGATATATCCGGCAGCAGAAATAGCAATTAAAGCAGGAATATTATTGCTGATAGCATAGGAGATATCCTGTGTTGTCAGTGATAATACGCAGGATAAAACAAAAGGTAAAATGATACCTGCTAATAATATAATGGTCACACTTAAAATTCGTCGAACTTTAACACTGCCTTCAGTTTTAGAGTTAGCCGCTAAATGGTAAGATTGTGCAACTGCAGAACAGGCTGGCGTGTGATTAAAAGAAAATACAATCAAAGGGATTAATGCTATACAAGCAGGAATGCTTTCTATGAAATAAATGCTATCAAAAGTTGGCATTTTCCAAATACGCATAAAATAGAGAGAACAAAATAGTAAAATGATGGCTAAAGGGATAATCAGGACTTCACACGTTTTAAGGATCCATTTTTCACCTTTATATAAAATGAAATTCAATATTGCTAAAATAAATAAACTTAACCATACTTTCGAAAGCGATTGAATATTAAAAAACTTATATAAACTATCATTGATAATATTCGTTAAGCTAATGCTATATAATAGTGAAATTGGAAAAATGCTAATAAAGTAGGATAAAATTAAAATAAATCCCCATTTTCGTCCAAATTGTTCGACAACAGTTGATGTGATGTCATGCTCATTTTTTACAGCAGCATATAAACAGAATTCAGCTAAATTACGGTGTGCTAACCAAATGCAGGGCACAGAAATGATAATAATACCTAATAAAATAGGAAATTGGATTTGCGCAGCTTTAATTGGTAAGTATAAAACACCAGCACCAACTGCTGTGCCAAATAAAGCAGAAATCCATCCGCGATCTTTTTCATTCAAATATGGGCGCATTATTAAATCCTAATTCATGATATAAGAACAATAGTCCGATGTCTTGTAAGTTGCGATGTCTAAAGTATAGGTATCTGGTCATTACATGCACTTGGTTATCATCTTGCTAAGAGACTGTAAGATAAGTTAGTTAAAAAAATAATATTGATTTTTTACACTGCAATGATGCGATTTATTAGATTTTTATAATAACTGCTTTGTAAATTTATCTTGATTAAATTGACAGCCTAAGTATTTTATAATTTCTTTTAAATCTTGTTCGGCATTCCCTAAACAAGTAGTTGCTCCTGGAGAAGGTGTCATATTAAAAATAATCCCTTCGCCTGTATTGATTTTAGCTTCTCCCATTAATAGACAGCGATTTTTTTTGTCAATTAACTGTGGGCGAACGCCACCAAAACCTTTTGCAAAGCGCAAGTCTTGCCGTTTTAAAGAAGGGATTATTTTTTGAGCATCCTTTAAAAAAAGCCATTCACGTAAAAGAGGGATTTCAAATAATATGTTTTTTAAAATATATTGCCTAATATCACGTGTCCGAAATAAAGTCCATAAAACATAAAAAAAACTAGAATCTAAGCGAATTAATTTTAAAAACTGAGGAAAAGTTTTTAAATTATAGCGTTCTAATAAAGGAAGAATTAATGCCGTGGGTCCAAAACGAGTTTGACCTGGTACACCAATATCAGGATCTCCATGTACGGCAGCAAAAGGCAGGTTATCATTTTGAATAGTATATACTTTTCCATTTAAGCATTGCGGCGTAAAATAAAAACTACCGGCGATAGGTAAACAGGAAAATTCTAAACCATATTGCATTTGATGCGCTAATAGTAAGCTGTGTGCTCCTGCGGAAACAACGACAAAACGTGCTGTTAATTGTTTATTTTCAGATATCACGCTAAATAAACCATCAGGTGTTTTTTTGATTTTTTTTACTTCTTCATTAAAATAAAGTTGTATATTTTTTTTAGGTTGTGCTTTGAAAGCTTGATCTACAAATGATTGAGATAATGTTTGATAATTCATTGCTGTATATTCATCTTCAATGCTAATAGCTAAAATTTTGTCTTGCCTGAATTGGCCATTGATCAAAGCAACTTTAGGCTCTAGTTTTGCAATTTCTTCTTTTTCAATGAGTCGCATTTCTGGAAAAATGATTCGGAATGCTTCAAATCGTTTTTCTAAAAACAGACATTCTTCGTGGCCAATTGCGATGACCATTTTCGGATACTTAAAAATAATATTTTTTTGTTGTTCTGGGGATAAGGTTCGAAGCGAATAATTCACGAGCATATCGGCCATTTTTTTTACTTCTATCGCTTTTTTTAATTGATAATTTGTTTCAATGTCACCATAATGTATTGTTTGACTATTATTGGAACTTTTTGAATTAACGGAAGATACTTGATGATATTTTTCAACTAAAGCGAGGTGTTTTAAATCAGTAAATTCAGCTAATTCATAGAGCAATGCTGTGCCGGATACGCCGCCACCGATAATAACTACATCATATATTATTGATGACATAAATCACCTTATTTTTTTACAAAAAAATATTTTATATGGGTTATGAAGTATATAAGCCATATGAAAACAGATTAAAAACAAAATAGGATTGCATTTTATCTCTTTTGCCCATATTGTTGCAACTGCTTTAAAACAGTTTGAGCGTGATCTTTCGTTCGAACGTTACGCCATACTGTCTGAATGATCTGTTTCGGATCAATCAGAAAGGTGCTACGTTGAATGCCAAAAGTTATTTTACCATACAACTTTTTTGGTCTCATTACATCAAAATAATCGCACAGAATTGATTCACTATCACTGATTAAATCAAAAGGAAACTGATATTTCAGTTTAAATTTTTCATGAGATTCAAGGCTATCTTTTGATATGCCTAAAATCATTGCATTCAGTTTTTTAAAAGATGGGTGCAGAAAAGAAAAATCATTTCCTTCAAACGTGCAACCTGGCGTATTATCTCTTGGGTAAAAATAAAGCACAATCCATTGTCCTTGTAATTGAGCAAAAGAAGACTGGCCTGAAGTTGTCGTGAATGTCGTATCTAAAATAGATTGACTGAGTGGCGTTTTGTCGACGATTAATGACATTTTTTGTCTCTATTCATAGATGAAATATGACTGTATCTGTATGATAGTGTGTGAATATTTTAAAGAAATACAATTTAAAATGTATCCATTGTATCAAAACATCTCTAAATTGTAATGCATTAATTTACTATTATGCAATTATGCAGTATTTTTTTTACATTTGATCATTGTGCAATATAATAGATAATAGTGTGGATCATACTATTTAGATAGACAGGTATCATGAAGATTGCTTTCAATTGCTGTATGATTTATTTTTATATTGTATGACAAAATGATTGAATCATTTTATTCATTCAGCAGGTAGAGGATATAATCTATGTTTAAAGGTAGTTGCGTTGCATTAGTCACCCCTATGCTGCATGACAGAAGTATTGATTGGAATCACTTAGATGCTTTAATAGAGTGGCATATTGAAGAAAAAACAGATGCATTGCTTGCTATAGGGACAACAGGAGAAAATGTGACCTTGAGTGCCGATGAGCAATTAAAAGTATTGAAACGAACGATGCAAGTTGTCAATCAGCGCATACCCGTGATGGCTGGTACAGGTAGTAATGCAACAGCTTATTCAATTCAAATGACTGAGTCTGCAAAGAAGTTAGGAGTGGATTATTGTCTTTTAGTGACGCCTTATTATAATAAGCCAACACAAGAAGGCTTATATCAGCATTTTACAGCCATTGCTAATGCTGTTTCTATTCCCCAGATTTTATATAATGTGCCAGGAAGAACCAGTTGTGATTTATTGCCAAATACTGTAAAAAGATTAGCAAATCATCCGCATATTATCGCAATTAAAGAGGCAACTGGTGATTTAGATCGTGCAAATACACTCATTCAGTATGCACAATCTATTGATCATTTTAATATTTATTCTGGAGATGATGCCACGGCTTTTGAGTTCCTGAAGCTGGGTGGGCATGGTGTTATTTCTGTCACTGCTAATATTTTACCTAATATTGTGCATCAATTATGCCAGGCTGTTTTCAATCATGATTTAGATCAAGCAAAATCAATGCAAGCCATATTGTATGCTTTCAATTCATTACTGTTTGTTGAAAGTAATCCTATACCTGTGAAATGGGCTTTAAGCTACATGGGTAAAATAAAATCCTATTGCAGATTACCCTTAACGCCTTTATCTTTCGAGTATGAAGAATCTATTAAAAAGGCATTACAGAAAGCAAAGATTACGCTATAATATTCTTCTAAATCTAATGTAAATTAACTTCAATATATGTTGATTGATAAAAAACCGCATATATTGATTTTAAAAAAACAGAATAGGTCTTTCATTTTGCTACATATATTATCGTTTGTTAGGTTTTTACTCCCTATATCGTCTGCTTTATTAGCCACGCTTTTTTTGTCTGGCTGTATTATTTCAAAACATAAAAATAAATTTTTCTCTGATAAAAGTAATGATTATTTAAAAGAAAAAGAAGCCCCTTCGCTTAAAATATTACCCCCTCTGGATTCGACTAGTTTAACGCCTTTATTGAATATTCCTACTCTCAAGCCTATACCTGATTTACCTAGTCGATCTAAAAAAACACTGTTAGAGCCGCAGCATATTATTTATATAACAGTAGATAATATAGATTATGAAATCAATACGTTACCTGATATTAAGCCGTATTTCAACACAAATGCTAAACACGCAACATTGATTGATAATATTCATTCCTTTTTTCAAATAAATCATTTAAGCATTTCACAAGAAACTGAAAATATGATTCAAACAACTGTTCCGATTGAAGCGCTTTTAAAGAAAAAATTGAATAATGTGAAAAAAAATAAGCAACAATCTGTGCGTTTATCTTTTATTCTAAGTGAAACAAAAAAACAAAATTTACCACTAGCTTTGGATATTACGATAGAAACGCGTTTCGAAACAACGGATGGGCATGTCACAGAATGGCTTCCCGATGAGAGCTTGAATACACTGCTGGCTCATATTCAGCGAATGTTTTGGATTCATGCTGTGCATACTAACGCTGATGAAGACATGACAATAGAAAATACTACTTTGCTAGATACCATTCAAATAGATCTTATTCAAGATGATGTGCAAAGCATGACATTAGCTTTTTCTTCTAATTTTAAAACAACTTGGACATTATTCACGGAAGTATTGTCACAAACAAAACTTAATATTCAAAAAATAGAGCCTAAGCTAGGTATTATTTCAGTTTATTTGCCAGGCGCTACTCAATCATTGGATTCAGCAACTTTTGATAGTTTGATTACAGGAAATAAAACTGACGAGTCTTTATTTCATTTTATCGTGTCACCAGATGAAAATGCGACGTATATTACTTTAGAGAAAACGATTGGTATTAATGCATCTGAAAAGATAAGTAGTATTATATTCAATACTTTAAAAACAAAAATCTTACAGAAAATTGATGTTACAAAATGATCACTTTTTGCTATTTAGTTAAACAGTATATGTGATATGGGAGTATATACTATGTCTATTTTAGATAAAAATGATAATTTACCAATTAAAACAGATGAACCTATTCATGCAGGGAAAGTGCGAGCTGTTTATTGGCTATCAAAAAAAGAGAGCCAGCGTTTAATCGTACATCATAATTATCCTGTGCATGAAGAAAGCGAATTAGCAGTTATGGTGATCAGTGATCGTATTTCAGCATTTGATTGTGTTTGGCGAGGAGAGGGTGACTTGTCAGGCGTTCCTGGCAAAGGCGCTGCTTTAAATGCTATTTCAGCGTATTGGTTTGATTTATTTAAAAAAAATAATTTAGCTAATCATCATATAATAGAGACGCCTCATCCTTTAATATGGATTGTACAAAAAAGTAAACCGCTGCAAATTGAAGCCATTGTAAGACAGTATATTACAGGCTCAATGTGGCGGACTTATGATCGTGGCGAGCGTGTTTTTTGTGGGTTTAATTTGCCTGATCAGTTACAAAAAAATCAAAAATTACCTGAATTATTAATTACACCTTCAACAAAAGGGATTATCAAAAATATTCCAACATTACCAGAAATTGAAGATTGTAGTATTAGTCGTGCTTTAATTGAACAACATTTAGCTGCTTTTCATTTTAAGCATCATGATGATTTAGATCGATATGAATATTTATTAAAAAAAGGATTCCATTGCATTGAGCAAACTTTGGAACCCTTAAATCACTTGTTAGTAGATACAAAATTTGAATTTGGTTATGTCAAAAACCAGAATAATGAAGATGAATTAATTTATATTGATGAAGTGGGAACGCCTGACTCTTCTCGATTCTGGGAAGCGAATGAATATAAAAATAATACAATATTAGAGTTATCTAAAGAAAGTTTTAGGCAGCATTTAATGAAAAACGTACCAGATTCTGATGTTTTATTGAATGCTGATCGAATGAAAGAAAGAATTGAATTAGCGTCTACATTACGACTTCCTCATGAAGTTTTTATAGAAATATCCAAAATATACTGTGATTTGGCAGCATCAATTACAGGTCAAAGTATCTCAATTAGCCCTCAGCCTAGAGAAGAAATGCTGGATATTTTGAATGATTATCAATTAATAATATAGTTGTTCTTGAAAAAGAAAATATTTTTTTAGCGTCTTAATAACAAAATAATCATTGGATGAGGCATATGGGTACTTCGAAATCCTTGTCATGACGCATTGTGCCTATTTTTAGCTACAAGATTTAGAATTCAATCACATAATGAGATTATCCACTCTGGATTCAATCTATTATACTCTTTTTACTCATAACTTCAGCTTATATTTTTAATATAATCTGAGACCTTTTCAATAAGCACTCCAATGAATAATTTATGTGTTTTTTTTATTCATACAATACATAAATTACTTCATTTTTTAAACTATTTTAATAAAAAAGATCATATCATGAGTCTTTGTTATCTTATTGCAAAGGTCTCAGATTTTTAAAATGATACGATGCTGGCTATCGGTATAAAAGAGTATTTTTAGTAATTTTTCTCGTAATACTGCGTTTAATTCTTCTCTTTTCAAAACGGTTTGAATATATTTAAATACGCTTTTTAGTGTCTCTATATGCCCATTCTGATAAGCTAATAGAAGCCAATGCTTAGCAAGCAGAATGC
>JAAOIJ010000012.1 GCA_015163815.1 Endozoicomonadaceae bacterium | reverse complement strand
CATGAATCCTACCTTAAAGAAAAAACTCGCAAGATGAAACGCAATTGAACCACACATTGGGCATATGAAATCAGAAGGAAAACTACGAAGAAATATGTTGAAAGGTAAGATTGAAGATGAAATAAATGCTATTTTATGCGGAGTTGGGCATAATTTACGATTATTGCTTGCTTGGATAGCATGGCTTTTGTCGTGCCTGAATTTTTTCACAAAAACAAAATCAATTTTTTTTATATTTTTTACAAAATTTAAAAAAAATTGATTTATTCAGAGTCGATTAAATAAGCATACCAATGGATTATCTCGTCAATATCTACCAAAGCAAACAGAGTGTATAGATATAGAAGATGATGAGATTTTAGCAATTCAAAAAGCACTCAATAATAAACTCAGAAAAAATGTTAAACTATCGAACATCTAACAACGTTATGCAAGGAATAGAAAAACCTTTAGGTGTTGCTCTTCATAGTTGAATGGGCTTTTTTAAAATGAGAGAGTAGGTGCATGATAAGCTTTATATTAAACTGATGATTTATGATATCAAATGACCTAGTTTTTTTATTTTTGTATTCAGATAATGTTGATTATAATGATTGTGTATTGTTGTGAGTGAAACACGCTCAATAATGTCAATTTGTTGACTTAAAGCCTCTAATTTAGCCGGATTATTAGTCATTAGCCGTATAGACTGAATGCCGAAATGTTTAAAAAGCATAGCGCACATTTCATAAGATCGACAGTCTGGTTTGAAACCAAGTAATTCATTGGCTTCAACTGTATCAGCGCCTAAGTCTTGCATGTGATATGCTCTAATTTTATTGAGTAAGCCAATACCTCGACCTTCTTGTGGTAAATATAGAATTAAACCTGCTTTTTCTTTCGCAATTCGAACCATTGCTTGTTTTAATTGCGCACCACAGTCACATCGTAAGCTAAATAAAGTATCGCCTGTAAAGCATTCTGAGTGAACACGAACTAAAGGCGGTTTTTGCGTATCAAATCGACCAAGACTTAATGCAATATATTGTACATTTTTATCGATATTTTCAAAAACATGTAAAGTAAACTCCCCAAATGTTGTAGGTAGTTTTGTAGAGGTAGAATATTGAATATTAGTTTTGTGGTTAGCTCTTGTATTTTTTTTGAATGTATTCAGCATGAGAGATTATCCATATTTTGAACGATATCTTCAATCGTTAATATGGGTAAATGATATTGTTTTGCAAATTGAGTGATATGAGGCAAACGAGCCATAGTGCCATCTCTGTTCATTAGTTCACATAAGACACCTGTTGGTTTTAATTTTGCTGCATGCATTAAATCAATCGTGCCTTCTGTATGACCTCGACGTTCTCGTAATCCTTTTGGACGAGCTACTAATGGAAAAACATGTCCTGGACTAATAATAGCTTGTGGATTGACTGGAGTTTGGATGGCTGCTTGAATAGTGGTAACGCGATCTTGCGCAGAAACACCAGTTGTTGTATTTTCTGCAGCTTCAATGGAAATGGTAAAGGCAGTTTGATTAGGGCTTAAATTATTGATAGTCATGGGTGTCAAGCCTAATGCCTGGCTATGCTGTTCTTCCAAACATAAGCACACAATGCCGCTGCAATAATGAATCATAAAAGCCATTTGTTCAGTGGTTATTGATTGTGCAGCAAAGATCAGGTCACCTTCGTTTTCACGGTCTTCATCATCGAGTAAAACAATACCTCCTCCTTTTTGGAGTTGCTGAATTGCATTTTTTAGGCGTGTTAAACCATCGATTCCAAAATCAGATAAAGTAGAGTGTTGAGCCATGGTCATTCATCCTCGAAGCAATAAATCAAGACTTAGAGCGAGGCAAACCGTCAGAAAAGTAGAGTACATTATGTCTTAAATAATGTAGAAAGCAAAATCTGTTCGGCATGATCTTCTTTCATCCGGACTCTGACCGTCGGCTCCGGATTTAAACCGGATCTGCTGTCCTTAAACAGATTGATTTGTTTAAGCGCTCGCGGGCTTTTTCACACTGTGGTGATTTACCGCCGGTGGGGAATTTCACCCCGCCCTGAAGAACATAATTAGCAGACATTCTACCTAGAGATGTCAGAAATTTCAATGGTAAGGTCTGATTATTTAAAATAAATATGAATATATTGATAAAAATCAATGAATAATAGGATATAGAATGGTGCCGGCACCAAGAGTCGAACTCGGGACCTACTGATTACAAGTCAGTTGCTCTACCTGCTGAGCTATGCCGGCTGATTTAATATTCAAATCATATTCACTTGTTGAAATGATGTCAACCTCATTTTGAATGAATATTAAAAATTCTCATATTGTACGGCAATTACTATTCGGTATAATATAAAAATATTTTTTCTTAATTAATCTAAAGTGGATTGTATTATCATGTTGTTGCCGGATTTTAAAAAAAAATTGCTTGCTTCCTGTATTGAAAATAATATTTTATGTTTTGGTGATTTCACATTAAAATCAGGTCGAAAGTCCCCTTATTTTTTTAATTCAGGACGCTTTAATGATGGTCTCTCTTTAAAAATACTGGCCGATGCTTATCATCAAGTTTTATCTGAATCTCAAATATCGTTTGATGTCTTAATGGGGGCTGCCTATAAAGGCATTCCTTTAGTGACGGCTACCTCAATGGTTTGGACTGAAAAAAATCAGACCATCATGCCTTTTTGTTTTAATCGTAAAGAAGTTAAGGCGCATGGTGAAGGAGGTCAATTAGTTGGGGGTTCATTGAACAATCACCGTGTGATGCTCTTAGATGATATTATTACATCTGGAAAAGCGATTACAGAAATTATTCCATTAATACAAGCCGAAAAAGGACAGCTTGTTGGTATTTGTCTTACTTTAGATCGACAAGAAAAAGCAAAAAATGATCACTGTAATGCTTTGGAGGCGTTGTCTAAAAAATTAGGCGTGCCGGTATTATCTGTGCTAACACTCGATAATATCTTAGCGTATTTAGAAGATCAGCATGAATTTTCACAGATTGAAAAAATTCAAACATATCATCAGCAATATAAATAATATCTCAATATTTACGCTCTAAAATGTAGCGTGTTAATTGTCTTATCATTCGAGCGTTTGGACCAAAAATGGATAAAGTGTCTTCTGCTTTTTGAAAGGTTTCTGATAATTTTTTACGAGCGCCAGATAATCCGAGCACACTGACATATGTGAGCTTGTTTTGTCGATAATCTGAATGATGAGATTTGTCCATATTGTCTGTTTTTTCAGCAACATCTAAAATATCATCTTGAATTTGAAAAGCTAAACCGATCGCGCGCCCATACTGTTCAAGTTGTTTTTGTATGAGTTGATTTGCATTACTTGCATACGCACCCAATGACAGTGCTGCACAGATTAAAGCACCTGTTTTTGCGTGATTTTGCTTTTCAAGATATTGTAATTCATTTTTTGCTGACGCTTGATGTTGCATGATATCCATCACTTGCCCTGCGACCATACCTTGACATCCGCTAGCTTCGATTAAAGTTTTGAGTTGATACAGTTTTACATCATGAGGTTGTGATGAGTTGATTAATACCTGCATGGATAATGCTTGTAAGGCATCGCCGGTTAATATAGCAAGCGCTTCTCCAAATGCTTTATGACAGCTTGGTTTGCCTCTACGCCAGTCATCATTATCCATGGAAGGTAAATCATCGTGTATTAAAGAATAGGCATGTAATAACTCAACAGCGCACGCTGCAGGCAAGGCTTTGTTTGGATCTCCTTGATTTAAGCTGCAAGCAGCATGCACGAATATGGCTCGAATACGTTTTCCAGCCCCTAATGCTGTGTAACGTATCGAGGCTAATAAATCAGTTTGCTGAATCGCTTGGTTATCTAGTATTTGTGCAATACCTGCATTAACCCATTGAATACAGGTTTTTTTATAATCTTCAAATAGCATTTTATCCATGGCGCATTCAATCATCAGTTCAGAGGTTGTTTTTGATGCATTATAACATGTGTTATGCCTATAAAAGGAAGATCATGAAGATATTATTTTTTTAAAAATAAAGGAACTTTTTCACAAAATAAGACTCTAAATTTTACAGTTGGCATGATCTATATCTATGAGGAGAATCATATAATGTGCTTTTTTCTTTTTGATTATCAAAGATTTTTTATTTTTTTATGTTTTTTAAATTCTTTGTTATATTGTAATATAGCGCTGTGTTCTTCGGAATATGCTATGAAAATAATCCATGAAGCAAGAGAAAAAAATGGATTATCTCAACTAGATTATTCAGATCAATTAAGCCAAATAGCAAAATCACATGCATCTTATTTGGCGATAAATCATCAATGTTCTCATATTCAAAGTGCTCATTTAAATTTTTTTTCTGGGGTACATGCAAGAAATAGAGCGAAGGTATTAGATTATTACCCGACTATTTTATTAGAAAATGTCTATTGCGGACATACTCGTGACTGGTTTCATGCTATTTCAGATTTAATGACAGGCATTTATCATCGATTGACTTTTTTATCTTATGATATTAATACAGTCGGTTATTTTTTAGATCAAACAGCACAGAGTACGGCATTGTCTGACAGCGCTTTATTATTTAAATTTGTTTTTGAGTTAAGCTATAAGCCGAAAGTTTTTTTTTGTACTGAGATCGACTTTAAAAAAACAGCGACGCATTCACTTTTTAACTATGGGTTGATTGATCCAGTAGAACCATTGCAGGCATTAAGTCAGCCCGATTTAGTTGTTTATCCTTGGCCAAATCAAACAAGTGTGCCTGTTGTCTTTACAGATCAAGAAGAGCCAGATCCAACGCCTACATTAACTATTTCAGGCATGCCAATTTCAGTTCAATTTAATCCAAATGCTGTTGTCACAGTTTTATCATTTAAACTGACCAATGTTCAAGATAAATCGCAAATTGTTTCATTATGGGCATTAAATGCAAGCAATGATGTGCAAAAAAAAATCAAAAAAAATGAATATGCTTGGTTTCCAGTGAAACCGTTAAAACGAGATACACGTTATCAAGTTAGCTTAGAATATGCATTACAAGTGCATAAAAAAACAAAAAAAATGACGAAAGTTTGGTTTTTTGAAACCGAAAAAAATCCATTTCAAAATATAACTTTGTTGCAGAAAAATGAAAATCATTTGATATATGATGCGCATCAACCTATTTATTTTCAAATTGATCAACCTCAATTACCTTACGGCGCGTGGATTAATACGATTGAATGTTCAGGCTGTCAGCATGATTGTCATCTTCATCTTCATGCGCATGATATTTTTAGTTTCACGACGCAGCCAATCCCTGTCACTTGTTCTATTCAACTTAAACATAATAAACAGATCATGCAGGTGATGGTTAAGCCTAAAAAAACCGGTAAAAATGAAATGTAATACTAAAACGTTTTTCTGTTGTTTGTATTATTTTGTAAGCTATTTGAGGATGTTATTATCATTTCAATATTTCACTCAATACTTTTTGTACGACTAAAATTGTATACTCTGTGTCTTGGTATACGTGTTATTTTATGTTGCCTTTTCATGTTTGAAGTGTTGAATAAATAATCAGATAATATGAAAAAAAATGCTGTATTATGCCTTTCTTTTTTCTCCAGTATGAGCTGATCATTCTCTTCGCAAGAGGATATCTGTGATGCGAGTGATCGGTATATAACTATTGCTTTGATTGTATAAAATAATTTATCGTGGTGAGTCCAAGTTGAAGAAATCATGGCTTGCTGTTATCCTGTATTGAAAATAAGCGATATTGATGATCGTGAATCATATGCAGTAGGATAATAAATGATATGGTAAAAATATTATTTTTTGCAGGGAGTACCCGTAAAGATTCTATTAATAAAAAGTTAGCCAAGCTTGCTGAAAAAAAAGCTAAAGCATTAGGCGCCATAGTGACCTATCTTGATTTAAAAGCATTTGAGATGCCGCTATACGATGGCGATTTAGAAAAACAAGAAAGCCTGCCAGATAATGCAAAAAAACTCAAAAAAATATTTTCAGAACATGATGGGTTTTTTATTGCTTCACCAGAATATAATGGTTTTTTTTCCCCTTTAATTAAAAATGTACTGGATTGGTTGTCACGTTCTCATGAGGAAAATGAGCAATCTATGCAAGCTTTTTCAGGTAAGTTGGCAGCAATCGCTTCAGTCTCTCCAGGTAGTTTAGGTGGCATTCGAGGCTTAATATCGCTTCGAGGATTGCTGAGCAATCTGGGTGTCATCGCCATGCCATCACAGCTCATAATACCTCATGGTTTTCAAGCTTTTGATTCGAAACATGAGTTGATTGATATTAAAATAGATCAACAGCTTCAAACTATTTTGAAGCTGTTGATTGACATGGCAAGTAAAATGAATGCGGTATCTTAAGACAAGATGAGACTGTCAATAACCCGCTACCCATTATATATTTGGTTAGGTATGATAACAGTCAATTTGATTAATATTTTTTTAAATCAATATATTATATGAAAATAGGTTATATTTTCATTTTTATGTCATGCATGAAGATAGGAATCAGGCTTTAATAAGTTAGGATTTTAGTGATATTTTGAGTATATATCTTAAAAAATATTGACTTCCAACTATAATAGTCCTAGAATGATTTCAGTTCTTTATATGGATATTTTTATTACAAATGCAGATGTTAGTGCGGGGTGGAGCAGTCTGGTAGCTCGTCGGGCTCATAACCCGAAGGTCGTAGGTTCAAATCCTGCCCCCGCTACCAGTTTTAGATGGATCATGATTGATGTAGTTTATTTTTTTACAACATGATACTGAATACATTCATTATATTTTTTGATTTAGTGTTTGTTTTGAATGATAGTTTGATTAGAATCAAACAAAAGGAATGATTAAAAAGTGGGCCATGGAGCCCTTTTTTTTGTGCTACAAGTTATGTCTTATACGTAGTAAATATATAAAAACATGTTATAAAATAATAAAGCATGGAGATTAAATTGACTGATTTGGTAACGCGTATTCAGCAGGACATTAAACCGATTATTGAGTCAATGGATTGTGAATTATGGGGTGTGCGTTGGCAGGCTCGATTATTACAAGTATTTATTGAAAAGAATGACGGTATTAAAATAGAAGATTGCGCAGCAGTCAGTCGAGAATTGACTGCTTATTTTGATGTGGAAGATTTAATTCCCGATCGTTATCAATTAGAAGTATCATCGCCTGGTTTAGACTGTATATTGTTTACATTTGCTCAATATGAAAAGCATTTAGGTCAACAGGTCAAATTGCTATTAAAGGCACCATACGAAGGACAAAGACAATTTAAAGGTATTTTATTTGATACGCATAAAGAAAATGATGAAATTGTATTGCGTTGTAACGAAGATGAATTTTTGTTTCCATTTGATTTAATTGAGCAAGCACATCTTGTTCCCTGTTTTTAATATTTTTTTGGATGATATTTGAAAACAAGCATGATGTATATGTTTGTTTCTGAACGATGAGGCTAGTATGGGAAAAGAAATACTTTTAGTGGTGAATTCAGTTTCTCATGAAAAAAACGTTCCTGCTGACGTTATTTTTGAGGCCATTGAGCTTGCGCTAGCCACCGTGATTAAAAAACGATATAAAATGGATGTGCATATTAAAGTTTCTATTGATCGTAAAACAGGGGATTATAATACATTTCGCTGTTGGGAATTAGTTGAAGACAATCTGTTCGATAATGATCAACTGCAAATGAAAATGAGTGATTTAAAAGAAACAGATCAACAATTGACTTGCGGTGATTTTTTTGATGAACATATTCCATCGATTGAATTTGGCCGAATTGCAGCACAAACAGCGAAGCAAGTGATTGTGCAAAAAGTCAGAGAAGCTGAACGACGTCAAATGGTTGAGTCATATCGTAGTCAATTAGGGAAATTAATTACAGGGACTGTTAAAAAATCAATTAAAGAAGGTTATCTGATTGATTTAGGAAATAATTCTGAGGCAATTTTAAAAAAAGAAGATATGATTCCGAAAGAAGTATTACGTACAGGGACTAGAGTGCGTGCTTTATTGTTAGAAATTTCAGAAATAGGCCGTTTTCCACAATTACTGTTAAGTCGAATTTGTTCAGAAATGTTATTTGAATTGTTTGCTTTAGAAGTACCAGAAATATCAGAAGAAATTATTGAAATTAAAGGTATATCGCGAGACCCAGGGTCGCGAGCTAAAATTGCTGTCAAAACAAATGACGGGCGTATTGATCCGGTAGGTGCTTGTGTTGGTATGCGTGGCGCAAGAGTGCAAGCGGTTTCTAGTGAATTACAAAATGAACGTATTGATATTGTTTTATGGGATGAAAATCCTGCGCAGTTTGTGATTAATTCTATGCAGCCTGCTGAAGTTGCTTCCATTATTGTAGATGAAGATAAGAAGACTATGGATGTTGCAGTTGATGATGGTAATTTAGCACAAGCAATTGGTCGCGGTGGTCAAAATGTTCGATTAGCTAGTGAATTAACCGGTTGGTTATTGAATGTTATGACAGAAGCAGAAGCAAAAACAAAACAAGAAACTGAAGATGAAGGGCATTGTGAAATGCTGAAAAAATTATTACATCTTGATTCAGAATTAGCTATTAATTTAGTCAAAGGTGGCATTTCCTCTTTAGAGGAAATGGCTTATTTACCTCAAGATGAATTATTAGAAATTGAAGAATTGAATATAGAGCTTATTCAATCCCTTCAGGAAAAAGCAAAAAAAGCACTGCTATTAGTTAAGCCTGAAGAAGACAAAGCCATAACTGAAACAGATTCTTCTCAATACACTTTATTTTCGATTGAAAGTATGACAGTTGAATTAGCAGATTTGCTAAGAAAAAATGGGATTACAACTTTACAATTATTAGCTGAATCCAGTCGTGATGACCTTGCAGAAATTCAAGAGTTAGACGCTGAACAAACTGCCGACTTAATTATGAAAGCACGTAATATATGTTGGTTTGATGAAGCGAATTAATCGGGATACTGGAGAGGAGAAGTGAAATGGCGGATGTAACAGTTGAGCAACTCGCCAATGTCGTTGGGACTCCGGTAGAGCAATTGCTTACCCAAATGCATGATGCAGGTTTAAAGCATTGTGATCCTAATGAAGTGGTTTCAAATGTAGATAAAAATGCATTGCTCGATTATCTGAAAAAAACGCATGGACATTTATCTTCAAATAAGCAAGATGTTGTCGAAGAAACGCAGCGTATTATTTTTACTAAAAAAATGCAGCAAACTATTAAAGTGTCAGATAGTGCTGGGAATCGAAAAATTGTCAATGTTGAAGTGCGTAAAAAACGAACTTTAATTAAAAATGAAGATAAAAAACCAGAGACATCATTGTCTCAGCAATCTAAATATAAAACAAATACACCTCGTTCACTTGTTGCATCAAAAAAACCAGAAGGATCGACGCAGAAAAATTTCACACAGCCAGCTATTGACAGTAAACCAATGAATTCAGCGCCTAGTAATGATGCTAAAAATGATAAATCGCATCGTTCATCTGGGAAGCGAAGAAAAGATGCTCGTTATAATGATCGAGATTCCTCAGCCAAACGAGGCCGAAAAGAATGGCAGCAAGAAGAAGTTAGATCACGGAAAACCTTTCGATCTAAAGCATTGGAGCAAAGGTTTAATAAACCAACTATTCCTATTATACGAGATGTTGCTGTACCTGAAACGATTGCAGTGGGTGAATTAGCGCAACGTATGGCTGTTAAAGCGTCAGATGTTGTGAAGTTTATGTTTAAGCTAGGCACCATGGTCACTATCAACCAAGTCATTGATCAAGAAACTGCTTTAGTTGTTGTTGAAGAAATGGGTCATAATCCAAAAGTTGTGAATGCCAATGCTATTGAAGAAATTTTAAACGATTCGTCTGAAGATATATCAAATGATAAAAGTGTATCGCGTGCGCCTGTTATCACTGTCATGGGGCATGTTGATCATGGAAAAACTTCTTTATTAGATTATATTAGAAGTAGTCGTATTCAAATTGGAGAAGCTGGTGGTATTACGCAGCATATAGGCGCTTATCAACTTAAAACCGATAACGGTGTTTTCTGCTTTTTAGATACACCAGGTCATGCGGCATTTACGGCAATGCGTGCGCGAGGTGCTCAAGCGACTGATATTGTGATATTAGTTGTTGCTGCAGATGATGGTGTTATGCCGCAAACAGAAGAAGCTATTCAGCATGCTATTGCTGCTGACGTGCCTTTAATTGTTGCTGTGAACAAAATTGACAAGCCTGATGCCGATATTGAACGGATTAAAAATGAATTAAGTCGACGCAATGTATTAGCAGAAGACTGGGGTGGTGACGTTCAATTTATTGGTGTTTCAGCTTTAACCGGTGAAGGTATTCCTGACTTATTAGATGCCATCTTATTACAAGCTGAAGTTTTAGAACTGAAAGCGGTGAATACAGGTCCTGCAAAAGGGATTGTTTTAGAATCTCGATTGGATAAAGGTAGAGGTCCTGTTGCCTCCATTTTAGTGAAATCAGGTTTATTATGCAAAGGAGACTGTATTTTAGTAGGTCATCAGTATGGTCGTGTTCGCGCTATGATGAATGAAGATAAAGCATTTCGTGATCAAGCCGGCCCGTCTACACCTGTAGAAATCCTAGGGTTAGATGGTGTGCCTAATTCAGGTGATCCTGTGCTGGTTGTGCAAGATGAAAGAAAAGCAAGAGAGATTGCATTATTTAGGCAAGGCAAATATCGTGAAGTAAAATTAGCGACTAAACAAGCTGCTAAATTAGAAAATATGTTCAAAGATATGACAGAAGTATCTGTTTTAATCTTGAAAGTTGTTTTAAAAACTGATGTCAAAGGATCTCTGGAAGCGATTACACATGCATTGCGCGAATTAGGCAATAAAGAAGTGATTGTGCAAGTGATTTCTGGTGGTGTGGGTGGTATTACTGAAACTGATGCACATTTAGCTTTAGCTTCCTCTGCTATTGTGATTGGTTTTAATGTGCGAGCTGATAGTATCGCGCGTCGTATTATAGAAAATGAAGGACTGGATTTACGTTATTATAGTGTTATTTATGATATTATTTCTGATATGAAAGCAGCATTATCTGGATTATTAAAATCTGAATTGCGAGAAAATATTATCGGTGTTGCGGAAGTTCGAGATGTCTTTAATGCTCCTAAAATAGGCGCCATTGCAGGTTGCATGGTAATCGAAGGTATTATTTATCGCAATGAACGTATTCGTGTTTTACGTGAAGATATTGTTATTTATTCGGGCGAATTAGAATCATTGCGTCGTTACAAAGATGATGTGAATGAAGTAAAGCATGGTATTGAATGTGGTATTGGTGTCAAAGGATATAATGATGTCAAAGTAGGCGATAAAATTGAAGTTTATAAAATGATAGAAATAGAACGTAGTTTAGAGTAAATTATTCATCAATCATGATGCATGTGAGTCCAGTTGTATGCCAAGAGAATCTTTTAGATCACAACGTGTTTCAGATCAAATACAGCGAGATTTAGCCTCTATTTTAAGATTTGAAGTGCAAGATCCACGATTGAATTTAGTCACGGTTAACTCAGTGAAAGTGTCTGCAAACTTGGCTTATGCTGATATTTATGTAACTTGCATGTCGTTTGATCATCAATTAAACCATCCTACATCTGATGAAATTTTGCCTGTATTAAATCAAGCTGTCGCTTATTTTCGATCTAAACTAGGACGCATGTTGCGCTTGCGCCGAGTGCCAGAATTGCGATTTCATTATGATAAAAGCTTAGATACAGGATGTTATTTAACAAGCTTAATTAATCAAGTTCGAGCAGAAGATTTATTGGTTGAACCTGAATTATTAAAACATAAAACTTCATAATGCATGGCCTTATTTTATTAGATAAACCGAAAGGTTGTTCATCTAATGCTGTTTTGCAACAAGTTAAACACCTTTTTCATGTTAAAAAAGCCGGTCATACTGGCAGTTTGGACCCTTTAGCAACAGGTGTTTTGCCGCTGTGTATTGGAGAAGCAACTAAGTTTTCACAGTATTTATTAGATTCAGATAAAACATATCAAGTGACAGCAAAATTTGGGATTCAAACCACAACCGGCGATGCTGAAGGTGACATCTTAAAACAAATGAATACTGCCATAAAAATAGAGAAAATTGTAGAAGCTGTTCAGCATTTTACAGGAGAATCTAAACAAGTCCCGCCGATGTATTCTGCATTAAAACATCAAGGAAAACCTTTATATCTATTAGCCCGAAAAGGCCAAAGTATTCCAAGAGCACCACGTCGTATTCTCATTCACCAATTAAAATTACTCCATTTTTCCTTTCCAGAACTCATATTAAAAGTAACCTGTTCAAAAGGCACTTATATTCGTGTGTTAATCGAAGATATTGCTGCGTATTTAGGAAGCTGTGCACATGTGACAGCATTGCGTCGAACGCAAGTTGGGCAATATGATGTGTCACAGAGTTATACAATAGAAGTCTTAGCGCAATATGCAAAAATAGGATCTCAGCAGTGTATGCGACCGATAGATAGTGCTTTATCACTTTTCCCTAAGTATGCTGTTAATCAAATGGAATATGATTTATTACGACAAGGGCAACGTATTCAGCAAACTCAAACAATGTCTCATCATTTTGTGAGGCTTTATTATGATCATTATTTTTTTGGTTTAGGCCGATGTGATGAAAATGAAAAACAGGTGATACCGAAGCGATTAATTAATATGGAACATCAGATATCTACTTGAGATTCTTTAGGTTCTTCAGATTTTTCTAGTTTTGACTTCACTTCCAAATCTAACTTGTCTTCCAATTTTTTATGAATAACTTGTTTGATCAATGGGACTGCGACACGTTTTAAACGATTAAAATCTAAGCCACATAATGATCGCTTAAATCCAAACCAAGTACTTTTACATCGAATAGGTAAAATAATATCTGAATACTCTTCTGCTATAAGAGAAGTTTGCTCTTGATTATTATTTGAAATCATTTTTGCAGTTAAAAAGTAATCTATTTTTTTATTTTTTAAGTTAACAAGACCATTTCCAGTTAATGTAAATTGATGCATATTGGCTACAAAATCTCGATTTTTTGCAATACCATTTTCAATAATCCAGCTAGATTTAAGTTGTTTGAAATGACTATGATCATTTTTTGAAGCAGGTAATATTTTACTTTTTGAAGAAGATAATATTTGCCCTTTTAAGCTTTCAATCGCTTGAGATACAATATGATCCATACTGAAATTTAAAAATAAACCATCATTTATTTGTATTTTGAATACACCGTTTAAATTAGAAGTTAAAGCTGTTTGTGTCATACCTTGTGATTGTAAATTGAAATCGATATTAGCTTTGCCTGTACATTGAGGTAGTGTCTGGATATTTTCAGTGATATTTTGTATGTTCATATCGGTAATAGAGGCTTGAGCTAAGTATTGGGGTGTCGCGCTTTTTGTATTTATTTGTGCGGTTGCTTTGAGAAAGCCATCATACAGATGCGTTTCTAAATTAGAAATTGTTATCATCCCCTCGAATGCTTTTAAATTAATGCTACTATTTGTCAGTGTTGTTGCATCTATTGTTAAAGCGTTCAGTTTAAGAAAACCTTCAGTATTTAAATGTTTAATGAAGTGAATAGGAATAAGCGGTTGTGTTTTATTACGTTGTAATAAGTGTAATAATTTTGAACTCTCTATCGTGGTATTTTCAACTGGAGTCCAGTAATCTTTAAGATTTAGAGTTGAACCTGTTAAATCAAACAGCAATTGATTATTTATAAAGGATAGTCGGCCTGTTAAATCAAATGGTGTTTGTTGATTAGAGGTTTTACAGGTTAATTGTATCTGATCTAATATATAGTGATTTTTATCAAAATCCAACTTGCCTATACTTTTTAATTGCATATCTAATTTAATATCAGGATTGATGATTTGAAGGGATAAATTGGTAGATATTGGTTTTTTATGATGAGGTAATAGATGTAGATTGATTGAAGCATTTTTAATCAAAACCACTCTGTTTTCTTGTTGATTTTCATAGTGAATGTTGACAGTATTGCAAATTAATTGCTCCGTTTTCCAGTGTATAGTGGGTTGAGAGTTGGTTGTGATTTCAGGATTTTTTATTGTATCGAATGCAGTTTGCATGACATTGAATTGGCCTGCTTTATTTTTTATAATATCAAGCGTGACTTGGTTTAATTCAATTTTTGTAAAGTGTAAAGTATTTTTGAGTAACGGAAGCCAGCTTAATGAAAATGTTATCTGATCTAAAGTTGCTAGTTTTTGCTTTTCTTCTTGTTCTATTATAATATCATTTGCAATAATATGCAGTTTAGGCAGTATATGCCAAATGATTTCTCCATTTAAAGAAACACGATAACCTGTTTTATTTTGAATGAGTTGTGTGATTTGTGATTTATAGTGATGTAAAGGTATGACGTATGGAAGAATCACTAAAACTAGCATAATGAGAATAGTGACACTAAAAAACAACTTAATCCATTTTATCATTGATGAAATAGCCTGATCTGTTTTATTCAATAGACGGTAATGACTTGGTGATTTTTGAGAAAAATGTGTACAAATAAAAAGATTTTATCACATCATATGATGTTGTCTTGATTATCTAACAATTAAAGCAATATGAAAAGAAATCTTTTAATACAAGTTGTATTTTTAATAAAAATAACTATTTTATGTCATCATGATCAGTCTGATTTTTTTCAAAAAAATAGACTGATTGAATATATGCTACAAAAATCACTTTTTTATTATCAGGCTCATTCAATGATGAGGTGAGCACTTAAAAGACATCATTTTCTCTTTGACTATCAATTGTTTGTAAGAAAGCCTACCGTTGTAGGAGATCTTTTCAATGCTTGTCCTATGGCATGAATAACATCATACTTTGATAGTAAGATATCAATTTAAGAGCTTGCTTCTGCAGTTAAATGTTGATAAGCCCTATCAATCT
>JAAOIJ010000127.1 GCA_015163815.1 Endozoicomonadaceae bacterium | reverse complement strand
TTCAGATAATTTAATGAGTTCATGATCGAGATCAAGTAGATTGCTCAATTTATTTTGAAATAAATTTGTTTGTCGTGTCTGTGTGTCTTTTTCTTTCATTTTTTTCCCAGGTTTTATATCAGCAACAACCAATAACTGGAAAATATTATACCACAAATTAACATATAATTCATTGAATTATATAATATTTATTACTTTTTCAGGATCGACTATTTATCCAAATCTTTGATAAAATATTTGCTTGATTTGAAAACAATATATCGAATAGATGTATATTTTATGATGCTAATAGATTGTAAAAGAAGTGACTACTACGATATTTGAATATATATCATGATCTAGTTAATGCGTTTAACCATCAAAAATAAATCATTTTTTATACAAAGCAATAGGCCTCTTATCAAGTGAATCAAATACAATGGATAGGTGTTTTTATATTTTTTGGCTTTCTCTTTGCGTGTGCTCCAAATGAAATAGCGCGTATCAGCAAGTGGTTATCATTGAGTTTAGCAGTATGGTCTACAAACAATAAAAAAATATACTGCAATATTAGCACAGGCTTTAAACTTGCAATGCTTTGGCATAAAATACACACCATCATGCAAAAACAGGCAAATTATGTCTGGGGAAATGATACCAATATCATATCAGCCATAGGATATAATCTATAGATGCAGATTTTCCTTGGAACAATATTCGATATCAATTTACCTCCTCTTAATTTGACAGAGCTATATTGAAGCATGACTACTCGATCTTATCAATGAGGTAATCAATTGAAGTAAATGATTGATATCGCATATGATATCATTTACATTCATTCACAATAATAATACGTCCTAGATTGTGTCAGAATAATAAAGCGTGCTTTATCCTATTTTAGATTAAGTGCTCATTTTTGAAAAAAGGCTCTCACACTGTCTACCTGTTTCATCATCAGCTTTTCGCTAGACTCATCTTCATACTCAATCACCATCAAGTGACCACGCTATCATTGATCTTGACTTGATTCATTGTTTTTTCAAGACAGAATAGCTTTATGTTGACTCATGGATTTTTTCTCTATATTCTATGCAATCACTCATTGACTTTTTTCATCATTCTGGATAGTCTTATGCAGCTTGTATTTTTTGATCAAAACACTTGAATTACCCATCAGTCTGGTTACATAATTGAATATTTTAGGTATAGAAACTTCATGCGATGAGACCGGTATTGCAATATATCATCCTCAACATGGTTTATTAGCGCACCAATTACACAGCCAAATTGACTTACATCAGCAATATGGTGGCGTCGTACCTGAATTAGCATCTCGTGATCATATCAAACATTTATCACCCCTGATTCAATCGACATTAGAAGAATCAAAACTGACCTTAAAGCACCTCGACGGCATTGCTTATACTCGTGGTCCAGGCTTAATTGGCTCTTTACTCGTCGGTTCTTCTTTTGCGAAAGCTTTAGCCTATGGTTTACAAATCCCCAGTATCGGAATTCATCATATGGAAGGTCATTTATTAGCCCCGATGCTGGAAGACAATAAACCTACTTTTCCTTTTATTGCTTTACTCGTATCAGGAGGACATACTCAACTCGTTCATGTCAAAAAATTAGGCCACTATCATATATTAGGAGAATCTTTAGATGATGCAGCTGGTGAAGCTTTTGATAAAATTTCCTCTTTATTATCATTGCCTTACCCAGGTGGTCCGCAGATTGAACAGCTTGCAAAAACAGGACGCTTCAAGCAATTTATATTCCCTCGTCCGATGATCGACCGACCTGGTTTAGATATGAGTTTTAGTGGGCTTAAAACATATGTTCAAAATACAGTATATGACTTATTACCTCATCAACGCCAAAATGAACAAACCAGAGCTGATATCGCTTTAGCTTTTGAAGAAGCGGTCACTGATACGTTAACCATTAAAACAAAAAGAGCACTGCAACAAACTGGATTAAAACAACTCGTATTAGCAGGTGGTGTCGGGGCTAACAAACGATTACGAAAAAAATTAAATCATTTATTACAACAAGAAAAAGGTCAACTTTATTGCCCAAAACATGAATTCTGCACCGATAATGGAGCAATGATTGCTTATGCTGGATATTGTCGATTAGCGCGAAAGCAATATGACAACAGTATCGATTGTGAACCTTTATCTCGTTGGCCTTTAAATAAACTAACCTGAGGTACCATAAAATGAATCATCATGAGATATCTGCAGATTCGGTGATATTAGAAAATTTACAAATCAATACCATTATTGGTGTGAATGAAGAAGAACGTTTAGCACCACAACCTTTAATCATCACAGCTTCACTCCAAACATCCTTTAATCAAGCCATGAAATCAGATGCGCTGATGGATACTTTAGATTATAAAACGATTTCAGAAGGCATGATACAGTGCTGCCAAGCCAATCAAAGCCAACTACTTGAACATTTAGCCTACACTTTATTTGTCTATTTATTTTCAACATGGCCCATTCAAAGTGCTTTATTACACATTAAAAAACCTCAAGCATTACCA
This sequence comes from Endozoicomonadaceae bacterium, assembly GCA_015163815.1. Taxonomy (GTDB): domain Bacteria; phylum Pseudomonadota; class Gammaproteobacteria; order Pseudomonadales; family Endozoicomonadaceae; genus JAAOIJ01. Next base: position 41,744 of record JAAOIJ010000127.1, on the reverse strand, counting down.
AATAGTCTTGCCTCTATTCGATGTTATCGAACGCGCGATTGCATGAAAAAACTCGCTTAATTAGTCGTCACGCGATTAATTTCTTCTAAACTTGTGATACCAGATAATACTTTTTTCAATCCTGATTGCCGCAAAGAAGGGTAGCCTTCTTTGCGCATTAAGTCATTCAATTCTATCGAATTACCATTAGACATCATTAAAGTCTGAATAGAAGGGATAACCGGAATGACTTCAAAAATACCTAATCGACCTTTATAACCATTAACACACTGTTTACAACCTGTCAAATGAGCAGTAAATAAATTTAATGTAGCGCTTGCCTGCTCTTCCGTAAACCCTTGTTTTATTAGCTCAGAAACCGGTATTTTTTGTCTTTTTTTACAATATTCACATAATTTTCGAGCTAAACGCTGGGCGATAATTAAATTTAAAGAAGTCGCTAAATTAAAAGCTGGCACACCCATGCTAATTAAACGTGTTAACGTTTCAGCCGCACTATTAGTATGGACTGTAGATAATACAGTATGGCCTGTTTGTGCAGCTTTAATCGCAATAGTAGCTGTTTCTAAATCACGAATTTCACCAATCATAATCACATCTGGATCTTGGCGAAGAAAAGCTCTCAGTGTTTTTGGAAAATCTAATCCTTGCTTTAGATTGACATGGACTTGATTAATTCCTTCTAAATAAATTTCAACTGGATCTTCTACAGATAAAATATTACGCGTTTTCGTATTTAAATAATGCAGACCCGTGTAAAGTGAAATTGTTTTACCGGAACCTGTAGGACCTGTAACTAAAATCATCCCTTGTGATTGATTTAAATACTTTTTATATAACGCATGCTGTTCAGGTGAATAACCCAAAGCATCTATACTTAGTTTAACGGCAGAAGAATCTAAAATACGAATAACAATTTTTTCTCCCCATAAAGTGGGTAATGTATTTATTCGAAAATCAATTGATTTATTTTTAGAAATTTTCATTTTAATACGGCCATCTTGAGGATTTCTTCGTTCAGAAATATCTAAATTTGCCATAATTTTTAATCTAGAAGAAATACGTCGATTTAATACAATAGCAGGCCGCATAATCTCTTTTAAAATACCGTCAATACGAAATCGAATACGGTAAAATTTCTCATACGGCTCAAAATGTAAATCAGAGGCGCCCATTTGAATTGCACTCAATAACATTTTATGCACAAATTTAACGACTGGCGCATCATCAGTATTTTCATTATTATCTGACTCATCATCATCAATAATTTCAATTTCTAAATTATCTAATGATCCATCATCTTCTAAGCTTTGCAAATCATCTAAAACATCATTAAATAAATCATCAATTGTGGGTTTTAATTTATGATTTTCAATTAAAATCGGATGTACAACTAAGTTAGTACTAAAATGCACTAATTCTAAAGCGCTCTGATTATTAGGATCTGCCATCCCAATAAATAAGGTTTTACCATTCTTGTATAGTGGAATAAAGTGATTTTCTCGCAACACATCTTGTGGAATCAAATGCTTGGGAATATACGATAAATTCATAGCATCTAAGTTCAAAACAGGTAAATCAAAAAAATCTCCGTACACTCGAATAGCATTGGGTCCAAGATGAATATTATTCTGAATTAAATATGAAATCAGCGGCATATGACTTAGATGTGCTTTTTCAACATGCTCGGCAATATCTTGTTTGCTAATTAACTGCGCATCAACTAAACATTTGGCTAAGCCAGTTATTTTTACATTATTCATAATGGATAGCATCGTCATTAAATGTCAAACAAGTCATCTGAATTCATCCTCTAAGATATCATATGATCTCTATATTAGTATGATTTAGGTGTTCTGTTATTTCAAATATATAATTTAAATTATACAATTACAATATTGATTGCATGGACTGCGAAGTCATATGACAAAAGTCATGTTCAAAAAAAATCATATTTTTTCAAATACACAGAATACATTTTGCATCAAAATATATTGATATTGTTGCATATTTTAACAACCAATGATATTGTTTTATAGAGGTTCTTTATTTTATAATGAGGTTATATATAGTAAGAATATAAGGCATACTATGACTCACATATCTATAAGATGTATGAATTATAATCTAATGATACAATAAAAAATATGACACGAATCTATTTTAATAAAATAATGTCACAACCTCGATAGCAGATTAATCAACATTCAAGTTAAAGGATAACTAGCAATGAAACAGATCAAATTATATCAATTGATTAAAAAAGTAAAAGGTTTTACTTTAATTGAATTAATGATTGTTGTAGCTATCATGGGTATTTTAGTCGCAATTGCTTTACCAGCTTATCAAGATTATACAAAAAGAGCGCATGTCACTGAAGGCTTAAATTTAGCCAGTAACGCCAAAATAGCGATTGCGGAATATTATTCTTCAGAAGGTGTTTTTCCTGTTTCAAATGCGATGGCTGGCTTATCTAGCGATATTGAAGGTAATGCAGTCAAAAATCTTACCGTTGGCCCCGATGGTGTTTTGACCATTACTTATAATCAAAAAGTCATTGATAATGGAAATTTGACGCTCACACCAAGAGCTGGTGACGGGCAAATTAGCTGGGAATGCCTCATTCCTAGCGGTTCTTCATTACAAGCAAGATATGTCCCTGCCTCTTGTAGATAAATCTCTTATAGTTCAATTAAGCCTCTTATGAGGCTTAATTAGATCATAAAAATAATATTCGCACGACATCCATGCATCTTATGATCCCGTCCGCTAAATTCATAACTTGCAATCAAGATAATGTCCAAAACATCATATCCTAGATGCATTGAGTCTTCATAAAAATCTCTAGCAGACTCACAATATCTCTTCATATTAGAATAATAAAAAACAAACATATGCCTTAAAGCAGAATCTATATCTTGCTGGATAGTGATATATTGAATAAAATAGAGACCTCATGGCATATCAATACTGTTTCATCATATTTTTTGATTGCTATACATGACATTTCAGAGGTTTTCATGGCATATCCAAAACATTGGACAATTTTAGGCTCTGGTGCTATTGGCTGTTTATGGGCTGCTTATTTATCTAGCATACCAGATATCAGCTGCACTTTACTCTCACGACCCATGACAACGAACGGCTCTCAGCATCAATCTTTATCATTACATCGCTATCATGATGGATATCAACAAGTCACATCAGTTCAAACGCTAGCATCCAATCAGATTGATAAACCGATTCAATTTTTAATTATTGCTCTAAAAGCTTATGATTTAACACGTGCTATTAAACAAATTCAATATGCTATCGCTCCAAAAGCAACCGTATTAGTCTTAATGAATGGACTGGTTGGACATCATGTGGCCACTTTATTGCCCACAGTTAATTTATGGTTAGGTTGCTTATTTGAAGGCGCAATTTTAAATGCTCCTTTAGCAGTTCAGCATACGGGTGTTAATCGAACTTGGATTGGCCCTTATAGCTATCACACACAGGATGCTTTCAGTTTTCCTAAACAATTCGGCTTACAAGTTACATTCTGTTCTAATATTTGGCTTCATCTATGGCAAAAATTAGGCGTAAATGCCATTATTAATGGATTATCTGTTAAATATCAATGTGAAAATGGTGACTTATTAAAAAACAAGAGCCGAATAGATGAAATAGAACAACTCGCATTAGAGATTGATCTTTTACTCAAAACACAAAACATGATCCCTGAAAAGACAATGAAAACCAGCATACATGAAACCATTCAATACACATCTCACAATATCTCTTCTACCTTACAAGATATTCGACGCAACCGATTAACAGAATTACCCTGGATTAATGGATTATTAGTGCGTACTGCGCAGCAACAGAATCTGAAACTACCTCAAAATGAACAATTAATTAGAGATCTCAAACATATAGGAATGTTTTCTGATGTATAAAAAAGCCATTGCATCTGAAAATCGGCATACTTCACTACAAGCGATCATGCAAAAAAATATTGCGTATGCTTTGAAAGAAGATATTGGTTCAGGTGATATCACAGCAGCCCTTATTCCTGCCTATCAGAAAGCAACTGCACATTTAATCAGTAGAGAACAAGCCTTTATTTCTGGGATTCCTTGGTTTAATGCCATATTTAAATTATTAGATCCGAAAATCAACATCACCTGGCTCATAAAAGAAGGAGATATGATTGAGAAAAATCAAACTTTATGTGTATTGACAGGGTTCACAAGGTCAATACTCTCTGCAGAGCGATGCGCGCTCAATTTTTTACAATTCATGTCTGGCATTACAACACGTTGTCGTTATTTTTCACAACGCATTTCTCATACACAGGTTAAACTATTAGATACTCGAAAAACATTACCAGGTCTGCGTTCTGAACAAAAATACGCAGTGCGCCAAGGCGGCTGTTATAATCATCGTTTTGGATTATATGATGCTTTTCTGATTAAAGAAAATCATATTCAAGCTTGTGGAGGTCTTCGACAAGCAATTGAAAAAGCAAATAACAAAAGAAAAAATCAAGAGATTGTGGTCGAAGTAGAATCTTTACAAGAATTAAAAGAAGCATTAAATTATAGAACAACTAGAATTTTACTTGATAATTTTCGCATAATAGACTTATGCCAAGCTGTATTGATGACATCCAAGCAAGCGTTATTAGAAGTATCTGGGAACATTGATATCCATAACTTAGTTGAGGTTGCAGAAACAGGTGTTGATTTTATTTCATTAGGAAGCTTAACAAAAAACTGTCAAGCAATTGATTTTTCATTACAAATAATAAAAAAATAGGGCGTGCTTTCAATTTGAACATCATGTAATATCTTGTTTTTTATTTTTCCTTCTAAAGTTCGAAGTGCAACAGTAATGCATTTTTTATAACCGCTATTCAGCCATGAAGTGCAATACTTAAAGGTTTTTCTATTCATCGCATAACTTCGTTAGGTGTTCGATAGTTTAACACTTTTCTAGGTCTATTATTGAGTGCTTTTTGAATCGCTAAAATCTCATCATCTTCTATGCCTATAAACTCTGTTTTCTTTGGCATATATTGGCGAGATAATCCATTGGTATGCTCATTTAAACCTCTTTCCAAAGAAGCATAAGGTGTAGCAAAATAACATTTTATTTTCAATGCTTTAGATAAGACTTCATGCTGAGAAAATTCTTTTCCATTATCAAAAGTAATTGCTTGTCTATATTTAAGCGGTATCTTTCTTAAGCACTTGATAATACAGTCTTTTACTTCATTTTCTTTGCGACTGTTAACTTTTTGTAAAAAAACATATCAAAAAGTGATACGAATGATGAGCATTTGACTGCTTTTTTTGCTATAGAAAATGATTTACTGTTGCACTGCACCTTGGAGCATAAAAAAAGTGAAATTGATTGGAACTTTTGATACATAAGCATGCTCTAAGCGTGGAATACTCCATATGATGACTATTTTTTAATATATCGCTTTATTATAATAAATAGTTGATTTAAATTAATAAAAGAGGCTAAAAATACATTCTATGATACATTCAACATTACCTAATACACATGACGTATTATCTACTAGCGTTAATCCAGAAAGTCAACATGATTCACCTCCTCCTGCAAAAAGAGCTTGTATTGAGAAGAAACCACCAACTCATGCTCGTGTGATCGATCCAAGAGATAACCTCAAAGTGAATCCTGCAAGATTTGAATCAATCGAGCATGATCGTAATGAAAACACGCTTTTTTCTTCAGATACTCAAGCTCTTCGAGAGTATTATTCACCAGCATTCAAAAAGCGTTTAACTTTATTAGATATTTATAAAGATCTTGAAAATCAGGATATGATCAGTGCTAAAGTGTTGATTTGTACGCGAGATAATCAATCTTATGCTTTATATGAAGCAAGAACTAAACATATGATTTTTTTAGAAAAAATAAATAATATTTACCAAATTAAGCAATGCGTTTTTAATACTGATACTCAGTTATTTCAATTAGAGAGTCAATTTGAATTCGATATTACAGCTATTCCTGAGCATATTATCAATGAATCCATAGCTTTTCAGTGGAGAAATCCTATGATAGAACCGGCAAATCCTTTTGCTAGGCAAGTTTTTATTTTAGATCATTTCATTAAACAGGATCCCAATATAACGTATCAAGATATCGATGGTGAATCTTATCAAGTGATGTTAGAAGCATTACGTTAATCTGGCATCAGAACATTAGAAGAAGCAAGAAAGTATCATTTAAGATTAATGGCACCTGGGCCAGTTTTTACGACATGGCTTTCATTGACTGGTACTTCGATTTTTAATGGAATTAATAATCCTCCACGTCAAATTGATTTTAAATCTAATTTACTAGATATAGCAAATCTCTTACAACCAGCTGGACTTCCCTTGATTATTGTTTATGATGAAGTAGGTATGAATCCAGGTGAAAAAGATATACTGATATCCGATTTTCAGCATGACAACATTTTAATCATCAATACACAAGATCTTCATTTTTTCAAATTGTGGGATTTTTTTAAAAAAAATATACCTAGAGATGTAAATCCATTACGCCTCATGTTAGATAATCTAAGAATCAATATAATACAAAATAAAAAAGAATTTATTGAACAAGCTATAAAAATAGCTGATTCTAAAAATAAATTGAGCATCAGTAGTTATCTTAAAAAAACTGAAAAAGGATCATTAATTTATACGGACACAGATAATATATTTTTTAGATCGCCGTTATATCAAATTGCTCCAGATACACTAGTACAGTCCGTTACACTGATGCCAGATGTTTTTTCAATCAATTTACAGCAATGCGAGAGGACTCATCATATATCTAAGATATTAGATATTAATATGCTTGATTTGCTTGAAAATGAAGGATCTGTGCTAAGTGTTCCTGTCGAAGTCAAAAAAACAAAAATAGAACTAAAGCGTCAATGTTATAATATATCTCATGCATTACAATCTAATGTATTAGCAATGAACATGGTTGGCTCTAATGATAATTTTAATTTTAGTTTTAATTTATTACATTTCGAGTTTGGATATATCAGAGCCGATCAGCGTTCAATAATAAATATGGCTGAGCTAATTGAGATATCAGAAGGAAGAGGTCAGAACCCTACAATGGTAAAATTGGCAGCAATACATCAGTATGCTTGGTTGCATATTGGCAGAACAATATCATGGAGAAAAAACCCTGAAGTACCACATAGTAGCGAATGATTATATGAGAAATAGAAAAACCTTTAGCTGTTGCATTTCTTGGTTGAATAGGCTTTTTAAAATAGTCGGAGACCTTTGCAATAAGACAACAAAGACTCCTGATATGATCTTTTTTATTAAAATAGTTTAAAAAATGAAGTAATTTATGTATTGTTTGAATAAAAAAATACATACATTATTCATTGAACTGCTTATTGCAAAGGTCTCAGTCGATACACTTTTTGTGAAAAAAGTACTCACAGATGATCTGTTCATACTTTCATTGAATATCTTTAGACAATGCCTTACTGTTGCGCTTCACACTTGAGAAGACACATAATAAAAAAAATTCATTTAGTTTTATGAAACTATAGTCTAGCATTTTTCAGAATCATCAGATGGTCTTTTATCATCTTTAGATTAAGATGATTACCCTAGTCTATTTAAAATAATGATTCTAAGCTCACACGCTGTACATTTAAGTCTATCGAGTCCAATATTTTCGACGCGTACTCGGTTCTAAATAGTTCAAATACTGCTTCTTCCTGATACGAAGCAATAGTAGTTTGTTTTTTTTGATTCATTTTTGTATAGATCAAGCCATTCGGTATCGATAAATGTGTTTCAGAAATAGAGCGTACAAGCGGTTTCATATAATCTAACCAAATAGGTAAAGCTAAAGAAGAACCAAAGGCATTAGCACCTAATGCTGTTGCATTATCTTTACCAAGCCAAACAAGTGTCAAAATAACAGGGTTAAATCCAACAAACCAAACATCTTTATGATGATTCGTGGTGCCTGTTTTACCGCAAAAATCTTTCCTTTTCAGCACTTTAGCACCTCGAGCAGTCCCCAAATTAATCGCATCTTTTAAAATAGAATTGATAATATAATTCACACGAGGACACATATTTAGTTGAATAGACGAATCATCAATTGTTGAATCAACATTAGGTTTGGTGTTTGAGTCACTTAATGTAGGAGGATCAATGACTAGGCTTGTTTTATCAGGAAAGATAATGCGATGAATCCAGTAAGGCTGCACTAAATATCCACCATTCGCCAACATACCATAGGCTTTTAATACGTGCATAGGTGTTACATTCATAGCACCTAATGCTAAAGAAAGGTACTGAGTCAAGGTTTTCTCTTCAAAACCAAATTGCGTTAAATATTGTCGAGCTTTTTGAATCCCTGTTTTTTCTAAAATTCGAATAGAGGCTAAATTTCTAGATTGATATAAACTTTGCCTCAAGCTGATTAATCCTCTAAATTGTCGATCATCATTCTGAGGGCGCCAATACGTTTCGAAATCAGGAGCATTTAACATAATCGGTGCATCATTAATGAGTGTAGCAGCTGTCATTCCTTGATCCAAAGCCGCACTATATATAAAAGGTTTAATTAATGATCCAATTTGCCGACGAGCATCTGTTGCACGATTAAATCGACTTTGATTAAAATTAAATCCACCGATTAAAGAATAAATTTGGCCTGTTTTAGGATTCATAGAGAGTAAAACAGCTTGCACTGTTGGTATTTGTGCTAATTGGTATTGACTATTATTGAGACATTGGACCCAAATTAAATCACCGATACGAAAAATTGTTTCCGGTGAAGCAGGCTTTCTGACAATTAATTTGTGAATAGTTTTCATAAATAAGCCAGGCCATGGCGTCCAGGGCATATGATAAATTTGGCCTGATTTTAATAAAATTTTCATAAAATCATGACCTATTTCAGTAATAATCGCTGCTTTAAAACAATCAATATCAGCTGTTTTTTTCAACATAGGATCCCAATACTCAGATTGAATCATTTGCTGTATAGGTCCTTGATACATCTGTTTTTGAGTATATTTTATTAATCCTTTTAAAATAGCTTTTTCTGCTAAATTCTGCTCTACTTGAGTAATTGTTGTGTAAACTTGATAACCTTCTTTATAAATACCTTCTCCATATTTTTTTAGTAAATCTTGGCGAACCATTTCTGCAAGATGTGGAGCATGCACCGTAATAGGATTATGATGATGTTTTGCAGTTATTTTCTGCTGAACTGCTTCATGATAAGCTTCTGATGTTATAAACTTTAATGCTAGCATTCGACCTAAAATCCAATTTCGGCGAGACAAAGCACGCGTAGGATTGCTAATAGGGTTATAAGCAGAAGGTGCTTTCGGTAAACCTGCTATCATTGCAGTTTGCGCTAAATTTAATTCACGAATAGATCGACCATAGTAAATCTGAGCAGCTGATTCAATACCATAAGCACGATGTCCTAGGTATATTTTATTCAAATATAAAGTAATAATATTATTTTTCGATAAATTATTATTAATTTTCAAAGCCAAGATCATTTCTTTTAGTTTTCTAGAAAAAACACGATCAGGTTTAAGAAAAAAATTACGCGCAACTTGCATTGTAATCGTACTACCACCAGAGTGAATCTGTCCACTCGTTAAAATAGGCCAAGCGGCGCGCAATAAACTTCTTATTTGAATTCCATTATTAGTATAAAAATCAGAATCTTCGGCACTCAAAAATGCTTTAATTAATATACTTGGAATGTCTTCAAATAATACAGGAATTCGTTTATGTTCTCCAAATTCGGCAATTAAGTGATGATCTGCCGTATAAATTCGTAAAGGGGTTTCAAGTTTAACATTATTTAATTGGCTAATTGGAACAGAAAAAATATAGTATAAATAACCTGTTACAAAAAACAGGATGGCCAGTATGCTCATACTCCATCCAATAATACGGAGATAAAACGAATATTTTTTCATCAGCTATCAAGGTAAAAAAGTGTTTAAATGATGGGCATCTGTTCTTTAAATAGTAATTATACCTTTTCTTTTCTAAAGAAAAACATAAATATAACGATCATATAAGAAGACAGCATTTTTTCAGAGGGTTTTATCTTGTGAGTTTTTTTAAAAAAAACAGTCATCCTACGTTGGCTATAGATTTAAGCCCATTTTCTATTACGTGTTTAGAATTGCATAAAAAACACAATAATTGGATTTTGCACGATTTTCAACGAAAATATATCACACAATCAGAAAAAAAAGTATCGGAAAGCAATAAAGAGTTCTTTGATTTATCTTTGATTATACAAAATATACAAGATATCTATCAACAAGGTGCCTTTAAAACAAAACAAGTTACAACTGCTTTACCTAATACCCATTTAATTACAAAAAAATTAACATTATCTGAAACTTTAAATGATCTAGAGCTAAAAGAACATGTACTATTAGAGGTAGAAAAATATATTCCTTATGCTATTAATATGGTTGCTTTTGATTTTGAAAAATTAAACAAGACAGGTCATCTCGTAGAATGGGTTGCCTGTCGAAAAGAATGCATCGATATTCGAGAAAAACTATTATCTTTATCTGGTTTACAACCCAAAGCGATTGAAAGCGTGACGCATGCTTTAGCAAGAACGTATCCTTTATTGCAAAAACAATTAAAGGTCACTGACAATAAAACAGTAATTGGTGTTTTTTATATTGGCGATACAACCAGCACCTTTTCTATTTTGCAAAATTCTCAAGCAATATATGTACAAAATATTACATTTAATTTAAAAAAACTGGCTATCTTTATGAGTAATCAAAAAGAGACTGAAATCACGATGGCACGTTGTTTTTCACTTGATCAATCTTTAATTACACCTTCTGTTGAATCTGCTTTAATACTTGAAATAAGCAGACAATTATCACGTTGTTTAGAGCAGTTTTATACTATACATGATAACACATCAATTCATGCGATTATATTATCAGGCAATTTTCCTATGAATGCTTTTAATTTAAAAACATTATCTAAAAATATTGGTATCAATTTTTTTTTAGCTAATCCCTTTCAAGACATGCAAGTCAATAAATCAATTGATATGAATCAATTAAAAACATCAGCAGCTTCCTTATTAATCGCTTGCGGCCTTTCAATGAGGAATAGTGAATGAGCATCAATCTATTACCCTGGAGAGATTATGCTTTAAAGCATAATAAACAAACTTTTAAATTATTATTAATTTGTGCTTGTTTCATAGGGATCAGTATTATTTCTTTGTCTTATGTCTATTTAAATTATCAATCTAATCAACAACAAAAGCGTATTCAGTTTTTAAAAACAACCATGACTGATTTAACTAAAAACATTCAAAATATTCAAAATCTTGAAAAAATAGAAGAAAATTTATTTGCACGCATTAATATCATACAAACATTACAAAAATATCGTTCTAATATCGTAGAAATATTCAATACCATTGCATTCAAAACACCACAAAAAATGTATCTAACTTCACTAAAAATGACGAATAATACGCTAATGATTAGCGGCATTTCAGCACATAATAACTATATTTCAGAATTCATGCGACAATTAGAACTTTCAGCTAAATTTCAAAATCCTCATTTAATAGGCGTCCATACTTTACCAATGGATCAAGGGAATCGATTTGAATTAAGTGTGCAGGCTGAAATACTATCCTCTATATTAAATAAAAGTGGTTTAAAATGAAAAAAATATTTAATTTTAGTCAGCTGCAAACTGTTAATTTTAGAGAATTAACATTGGATAATATGGCACAATGGCCTATAACCTTCAAAAGCATCATAGCAGCTTTGCTCAGTATCAGTATCTGTTTTGTCGGATATAACTTATTTTTGATTGATAAGCAAGATGACATTTATTTATTAATCCAAAAAGAACGGACTTTAAAAGAAGACATTAAAATCAAAATCAATAAAATTACAAATCATGATAACTATCGAAATCAACTGCAAAAAATTAATAATGAATTTTCAGATTTATTAAATCAATTACCAAATGATCGAGAAATTCCTACTTTATTAGAAGACATTACAAAAATGGGTGTAAAAGCCGGTTTAGAGTTTAATGCCATCACCTTACGACCTGAAATTAATAACCAATTTTTTGTTGAGCTACCCATTCAGATACAGTCTAAAGGCACTTATCATGAAATAGGACAATTTATCAGTGCTATTTCAGCAGGTCAACGGATTGTCACATTACATGATTTTAAAATTCAAAAAAATAAACAATCCGATCTTTTAGATTTAGATATCATAGCTAAAACGTATCGCTATAAAGATAATGAGGATACATTATAATGAGTCAATCATGTTATATTTTTACTTGTTTGCTTATCATATTGAATCTCACAGGATGTGATAATTCTCATTATCATACCGATTTAAAAAATTACTTTCATGAAGTAGAAAAGCAATCGATTCAACCAAAAAAAAAATTAATGCATATTGAACAATATGAACCTGTTAGTTATAACGCATCTCATCTAAAAGATCCTTTTAAAGAAATGCATAATCCTGATAAAAAAATCATTAAAAAAAAGAATGATATTAAACCAAATCCTGATCGTATTAAACAATTTTTAGAAAAATTTAATTTGACATTATTTACCTTTAAAGGTGTATTACAACAATCAGATGAACCTTTAAAAGCATTAGTTCAAGTAAATAATACAGTGCATATTGTCTCAGTTGGGGATTACTTAGGTGTCAATGATGGGCAAATTATTAGCATTACCAATACGGCTATACATGTAAAAGAAATTATTCCTATTAATCATAATAATTGGAATGAACACACACAAGTACTGTCATTAAAAAAATCAAAATAATGACAAATGGCTGTATCTTAATTTTAAATGAGGCTTGCTGGCATGCGTTTCAGATTAATAATAAAAATAAATTCATGGTTGTCACTTCTAATAGCAATCTTATGGGTTACCATCATGTCGCCTATCATATTGCAAGCAAAAAAAACGACTTATCCGCCATCCATTCCCCAACAAAATCTAGCTATTTTAACCCATATAAAAAATCAAAGCATCTCAGATAACGCAAGCCAAATTGCATTACAGTTTGAAGATCACATACCTGAATGGACACATACTTATAGCAAAAAAAAAGATGAATTAATTCTATCACTAAAAAACAGCAAACATCATCTTCATCACACCTATCAAGTAATTAATAAATTAGGCATTCAATCTATCAATGTTACTACTAAAAATAAATTTATTTTTTTAATCATAAAATTACAAAAAGAGACTTCTTTTGAGATCATAACTCAAAATAATACTTTATTATGTAAAGTATATATAGATGCTGGCATTCAAAAAGCATCAAAAGATCTTGAGAAATCCAAACAGCTTCCTAAAGAAATATTACATCCAACTCCTCAATTAATTGGATTTGATTTTTTTGTAACACAAGATGGTGAAGGAAATTTGATATTTCAATCTTCTACATCCGAGATACCACATCAAATCTCGAAAGAAAATAAAACAATTGATATTACGTTTTACAATAAAAAATTATCGAATGAAATGAAAAATAAAATATTTAACACATTACATTTTAATACCATTATCCAATCTATAGAATTTATTGAAAAACCCAGTCAGGTGATTGCAAAAATTATTTTAAAAGAACAGCCTTTAGATGTTTTGTCTAAAAAAATAAAAGATCAAAAATTAATTGTCAGTGTTTTAAAAAATACAAAACAATCAATCAATACCTATAATTTATTAAAACAACAAAAAGATAAAAAAATCTCTTTAAATTTTCAAGATATTTCAGTACGAGCTGTTTTACAAATTTTAGCTAAAGAAGCCAATGTTAATTTAGTTGCCAGTAATTCGGTATCAGGTAATATTACCTTACAATTGAATAATGTATCATGGCAAGAAGCATTAGATATTATTTTACATCAAAAAGGGTTAGATAAACGCATTGAAAATAATATCTTAAATATAGCACCTACAGAAGAATTAGCTTCTCGCGAAAAAATACAATTTGAAAATACTGAAAAATTAAAAAAATTAGCCCCTTTAGAAAGTGAATTTTTACAAATTAATAATGAGAATGCTGAAACAATTGCTACGGTTTTAAAAGGTTCAGGAAAAAGTAGAATTTTATCAGAACGAGGTAGTGTTACGATTGTCCAGAGACTAAACACCTTATTAATCACCGAAACAAAAGAACAATTAAAAATAATCAAAGATTTAATTCAAAAAATTGATGTACCTATATCACAAGTTATTATTGAAGCAAGAATTATAGAAGCGCGTAGTAATATACGGGAAGAATTAGGTGTTCAGTGGGGTAAAAATGATACAACACCGACAACAGATGCTGTACTTTCAAATAAAACATTACAACACGTTGTGAAAAAAATATCTGATAAGGTAGCGATTAAAGATATTAATGTCTCATTACCTGCTTCAGCATCAGCGCCTAGTATTGCTTTTGGTTTCTTATCATCCATTAATTTAGGATTAAAATTATCCGCATTAGAAATGGATGATAAAGTCGAAATTATATCTCAACCACAAATTATTACAACAAACAATAAAAAAGCAACGATTCGAAAAGGTTCAGAATATGCATTTGAAACAACCAGTGCTAATGGGACCAATACAACGTTTAAAGATGTCAGTTTAGCTTTAGAAGTAACGCCTCAAATCACAGCAGATGGCCATATTGTTTTAGATGTCCATCTCAATAATAACGAAGTGACAGGTTATGATACTAAAAATAATCCTATTACTTCAACGAATGAAATTAATACGCAATTATTAGTGAACAATGGTGAAACTGTTGTATTGGGAGGTATCTTTAAAAAGAAATCAGGTAAAACTCAAACAGGGATCCCTATATTACATCGACTACCTGTTTTGGGTAAATTATTTTCTAAAAAAGTGGATATACATGAAAAATCAGAAGTCATGGTATTTATTACGCCGCGTATTATACAAAAAAAATCAGTCATTCCGCATCACGAAACATGATAATATAGCCAACTGAAATAAGTTAGTTAAAAATCGATTGATGGTTTATGATGCGCTATGAACAATAAAAAATATTTTAATAAGATTTATTTAGTCGGGCCCATGGGTTCTGGTAAAAGTACCATTGGCAGGTTACTCGCTAAGAAATTAAAATTACCTTTTTGTGATACTGACACTGAAATTGAAACCCGAAGCGGTGTGTCTTTAAATTGGATTTTTGATAAAGAAGGTGAAAAAGGTTTTCGAATTCGAGAAACAAAACTATTATCAGAATTATCAATTACTTACACGGGTATGATTATTTCTACCGGTGGAGGGACAATCGCCAGTGCTGAAAATCAAGCATTACTCTTACAATCTGGTTTTATTGTATTCTTAGAAGCCTCTGTTAAAACACAATTAAATCGAACATATCGTGATAAAAAACGTCCTTTATTACAAGGCAACATCGATCGAAAAGTAATATTAAAAACCTTATATTCAGATCGCGAAGCAATTTATCATTCGTTAGCTCAGCTTATTGTTAGCACAAATGAAGGGACACCACATATCGTCATTAAAAAAATTATTCAATCATTTTCTGAATGGAAGCAACATAATCATTCGTGATCATGCTATTTTACAATATAGCTCAGTATTCAGTATAAAAAAATAATGATACTCTGAAATAGACTCAGCATGCTTGACCATTCAATTGTTTTTTAATGGGTTAAACATAAATCAATACATCGTATTATTCAGGACATTGAAACCTATGCACACATTAATGGTTGATTTTGCTCATCGCTCCTATTCGATTTATATTGGTTATAATACATTATCAAAATTAACTTTATCAGACAACAATCAGCGTCATACACAGTTCGTGTTAATTACGAATCAAACCATTGCGAATTTACATCAAGCAACCTTATTATCCTACTTATCAAATCATAAGATACAAACAATCATCATTCAAGAAGGTGAAAACTGGAAAAATTTAGATACTGTTTCAAACATTATTGATCAATTAATGACAATGCAGTGTGATCGTCACACCACTTTAATTGCACTAGGTGGGGGGGTGATAGGAGATATTACTGGTTTTGTAGCCTCTTGCTATCGAAGAGGCATTCGATTCATTCAAATCCCAACCACATTATTAGCACAAGTTGATGCATCAATAGGCGGTAAAACAGGCGTTAATCATCCGAAAGGTAAAAATATGATAGGGACATTTTATCAACCTTATCAAGTGATTATTGATTTAAAATGGTTAGATACTTTACCTGATCCAGAATATATTTCAGGCCTTGCTGAAATCATCAAATATGGCTTAATTGGTGATGTGCATTTTTATCATTGGTTATCAACCAATATATCCGCTTTAATGAATAGAGATCAAACGGTTTTAATGGAAGCTGTTTATAAATCTTGTCAATATAAAGCCAATATAACGGCTTCAGATGAATACGATACGGGTGCGCGTGAAATGTTAAATTTTGGACATACAATCGGTCATGCGCTTGAAACCATTACGAAATATCAAGACATGCTACATGGTGAAGCTGTCTCAATTGGTATGGTGTTTGCTATGAAATTGTCATTGAAAATATATGACATGCCTCAACAAAACTTGACAGATTTAATCCACTTATTAAGACAAGCTAAATTACCAACAGATGTACCAAAAAATATTGATCTATCAGTCTTATTGTCTATTCTCTTTCAAGATAAAAAAGTTTTAGATAAGCAATTACGTTTTGTTTTACTAAAAAAAATAGGTCAAGCTGTGGTTATTCCTATTTCAAGTGACATGGTTCACGCTTTATTATCTGAAAAAGCAATTTGAATATCAGGGTTACATGAGTAACTAGGACAAAAACTGATAGGACTGTTAATATCTTGTTGCTTAAAATAAGGATACTATAATAAGCAACAACACCACAATTTATTGCGTCATTAATTTTAATTTTGTGATACGAATATTTGGATAATCTTCTGCGTTACTGGTCTCAATCGCACCGACACCTTGGACAGATAATCTATTTTTATCCACACCCATTGTAATTAAGTAATCAGCAACCACATCAGCTCTTCGTTTTGATAGCGATTGATTATTATAGTTATTTTTCTTACCTGTAGGATCTGTTGATCCTAAAATATCCACTGTAAACGTTACTTCTTTCTTTAAAAGCATAGCAATGTTTCTCAACATCAATTTTTCATTCTCAGTTAAAGTATGATTTGCTATTTTAAAAAAAATAGTGGCTTCTTTTTTTTCGTTGAAAGGGGCATAAGACATCATGTTAGATTTATTCATCAGAACGTGTTTGTGTTTGTTTTTATTTTTATTTTTATTTTGAGATGATTGATACATCATATCCAGTGTAACACCACCTACAAATAAACCTAAAGGTCCTAATAAAGCACCAAAAAAAGCACCTGGTATTACATATCTTGCACGGATTATTTGTTTCGGCGTATAAGAAGCGTGCGTCACAGTACTTATGCCGATATTGAAAGCGATGATAACCAGTACTGTATATATCATTTTTTTCATTGAATCATTTCCTCACTTAATTAAGACTATTAGTACTTTATTAGTACAAAATAATAGATTATACATGATTTAATAGTGGCAAGAAGATCATAAGTGAACGTCTTGTATAAGTTAATATACTGAATTTTTTTTTTCATAGCAATCAAAATGATATAAAAAGCTAAATCAGTGTATTTAGCATATTTTTTTGATATTTTTTCCATGGTTTATTTTGTTCAATTAAATCAATTAAATTATAATTTGCAATAAAAGGACGTCCAAAAGAAACCAAGCCATTTTCTTTTTTATTCAAAAAGTTGATAGCGCGATCTAAAGAATATCCACCTGATGCTATGATCTGCCCAGGATAAGATGCCGTGATAAAATCACTCATGGATACATTGCCTAATGCTTCATACACAATTTGATCATCAAATGCACCGGTATGAATATAACTAATGGGGTACTTGTCTAATTGCTGCAATAAATATTCAAACGTCATCCGATCTTGAGGTTCAGTCACAATATTGGCCATATGACCACCCGGTGACAATCGAATACCAACTCGTTCAGCACCAATGGCTTCTATACATTTTTCAACAACTTGCAAACAAAATCGCGTATTATTTTCAACATTACCGCCAAATTCATCTAATCGTTTATTAGTACAGGCATGCAAAAATTGATCTATTAAATAACCATTTCCTGCATGAATTTCAACGCCATCAAACTCAGCTTGCTTTGCAAAGCAAGCTGCGCGGTAAAAATGTTCTAAAATCTCTTGAATATCTTCTATACTAGCAGCTCTAGCTTGATCAGCTATTAATCCGCTACGACCTAATATATCGTTTAAAGGGATAGCTGAAGCTGAAATAGGTGGTTTATTTTGATGGAAAGAAGGATGAGATACACGACCACAATGCCATAATTGTAAAAAAATAACGCCATTTTTTTTATGAACAGCGTCAGTAATTGGCTTCCAAGCTTCAATGTGTTTAGATGAAAAAATACCAGGAACAGCACCATAACCCATTGCTTTTTCACTAATCAAGGTGCCTTCTGTCACAATCAAGCCAGCACGACTACGCTGTCCATAATACTCAATAGACTGAGAAGAGATCACACCATCTTGACTAGCAAATCGTCGTGTCATGGGAGCCATCACAATGCGATTTTTCAACTCAAGCTGACCTGCTAGTCGAATAGGTTTTAATAAGTTTTCTAAAGACGCATCAAACATATTTTTTATATAAGGCCCATTCAACCATGAAGTGCAACACCTAAAGGTTTTTCTATGCCTAGCATAACTTCATTAGGTGTTCGATAGTTTAACACTTTTCTAGGTCTATTATTGAGTGCTTTTTGAATCGCTAAAATCTCATCATTTTCTATGCCTATAAACTCTGTTTTCTTTGGCAGATATTGACGAGATAATCTATTGGTGCTCATTTAAACCTCTTTCCAAATAAGCATAAGGTGTAGCAAAATAACATTTTATTTTCAATGCTTTAGATAAGACTTCATGCTGAGAAAATTCTTTTCCATTATCAAAAGTAATTGTTTGTCTATATTTAAGCGGTATCTTTCTTAAGCACTTGATAATACAGTCTTTTACTTCATTTGCTTTGCGACTCTCAACTTTTTGTAAAACAACATAATGACGGTATCTTAACATATTCAGATCATGATAGAAGCATCCTTGCAATCATATCAAAAAAAATCAGCAATATAAATTGCAAGATACAAGCACACAAAAGCTTATTGTATCTTTATTGTCGCCACAAGCGACTGGGTTTATAATCTATTGGCTTGGATGAACGAATCGGTGTAATACTAATCCCGCCTCTTCGTGTAAAACAGGCTATAACCGTTAATTCGTCAGGAGAACAATAATGCAATAAATCCATAAAAATACGTTCTACACAATGCTCATGAAATTCTTGATGCATACGATACGATAATAAATATTTTAAAATGGATGATCGATTCCATTGAGCGCCTGTATATTTCATTTTGATACTAGCCCAATCAGGCTGCCCTGTTACTAAACAATTTGATTTAAATAAATGAGTGACTAATGATTCCGTAACCAATTGATCACACTGTGTGCTATTTTTTAAAACTGAAGGATTCAGTGCATATTGATCCATTATGACAGGCAAATCGTCCAAACAATCCCCTAATAAATAACCTAATTTTTCTAGTTTTTTAGCATGCAAGATAATATTCACCGTGCCTTGCACTAATTGTGATAAGTCATCTTGCATTGTTTGAACAAGCACGGATTCAGATTCAAAAATCGTTTGATGAAAAGTATTTAAATATAGTTTCAATGATTTTGATTCGACTAAATACAGACTATCTGAAGATATCGATAATTCTGCCATAGCATTCATTGGCTTCCCATTAGCAGTTAACCAACTTAATTCATATAAATCCCAAACATCTTGTCCAAAAAAAGGTAAGGCATCAGGTGTTAACTTTAATGATTGGCGATTCAATAAACGAGGAATAGCTTGCAATAAAGTAGGATTATAAGTTGTTTGATATTGAACGGTTTCTCCTAATACTGTTGGAGTCCAAGTTGTTTTATCTTCAGCCATTTTCTTGATCTCGTTTTGATATTAAGCAAACCCATTCATGACGATATACTGGTTTATCAAAAGTAACCCAAGCTTGATAAGCTTCAATAATATCTGGTATATGATCGATTAATAATCCAGATAATACCAACAATCCTTTCGGTTTTAAAAATTGCATTAAAGTCGGTGCAAGCTGTTTTAATGGTTCAGATAAAATATTAGCCACAATAATATCAACAGGTTCTTTTGGTAATTTGTCTGGCGTTAAAAATTCACAGATTTGTGTATTAATATGATTATTGATTGCATTTTGTTGGCTGGTATCTAAAGCTTTTGGATCGATATCGATTCCAAAGGCTTTCTTAGCTCCTAATCGAATAGAAGCTAAAGCTAAAATACCTGATCCACAACCATAATCAATCACGGTTTTATTTTTTAGATTCTGATTAATTAACCACTCTAAACATAATGCTGTGGAAGGATGTTCACCTGTTCCAAATCCTAAACCTGGTTCTAATTGTAATGAGATCCCCTGCGAGGGAGGAGATATCCAACTAGGGTGGATCCACAACTGATTCAAAAAACATAATGATTTAAAATGTTTTTTATTCATTGTTTCCCAAGTTTGATTTTGTATTTTTTGGACACACTGTAGTTTACATAAATGACTCTGTTGAATATGCTGTTTTAATTTAACGATATTGATATCTTGAGAAAACAATCCATGAACGCGGGTGACATGCCAATAATCATCACACCCGGTAGAGGCTTCATAAATAGCTTGTTCATCGCCTTCTAAAAAAGTGATAGAACAAGCTCCTTGTGATAAAAGAAAATGTTCTAATGCTTCACAATGTGTCGACTTTGCTGTTAATTCTACTTGAAACCAAAACATGGGATAGATTCAATTATTCATTGAAAAAAACATTTTCTAAATAATGGATATTCACACCACCTTTTTTAAAAGCTGCATCATCAATCAATTTTTTATGTAATGGAATCGTGGTATCCACTCCTTCTATAATAAACTCATTCAATGCATTGTTCATACGCACCATCGCTGAGTGACGATCTTCTCCCCAAACAATTAATTTACCAATTAAAGAATCATAATAAGGTGGGATGACATATCCTTGATATAAATGTGATTCCACTCGAACACCATTGCCACCAGGAAAATGGAGTTGTTTAATCGTACCAGGTGAAGGCATAAATGTTTCTGCATTTTCAGCATTAATGCGACATTCAATAGCATGTCCTGCAAAATGAATATCTGATTGCATCACACTTAAAGGTTCATCAAAAGCTATCCGCAATTGTTCTTTAACAATATCAATGCCTGTAATCATTTCGCTAACAGGATGTTCCACCTGAATCCGTGTATTCATTTCAATAAAATAAAACTCTCCATTTTCATATAAAAACTCAAAAGTACCAGCACCTACATACTTCATTGCCATACAAGCTTCTGAACAACGCGCTGCAATACGATCTAATTGATCAGTTGCGATATGCGGTGCCGGTGCTTCTTCAATGACTTTTTGATGTCGTCTTTGTAAAGAACAATCACGTGTCCCTAAATGAATCGTGTTGCCCTGTTTATCAGCTAAAACTTGTACTTCAATATGGCGAGGATTTTCTAAAAATTTCTCTAAATAAACCGTTGCATTGCCAAAAGCAGCTTTTGCTTCTGATCGTGTTAATTGAATTTCTTGTAACAATTTTTTAGCTTCAAAGACAACTCGCATACCACGACCACCACCGCCTCCAGCTGCTTTAATAATCACAGGATAACCAATTTGATCTGCTATTTTTTTATTTTTTGCATCATCATTTGATAAAGCACCGCCTGATCCAGGCACGGTAGAAATCCCTGTTTTTTTCATCAATTCAATGGCGGTTACTTTATCACCCATTTGACGAATAACATCTGATTGTGGGCCAATAAATATAAAACCACTCATTTCTACTTGTTCTGCAAAATCTGCATTTTCAGATAAAAACCCATAGCCTGGATGAATAGCATGTGCGTGCGTGACTTCGGCTGCACCAATAATAGCTGGCACATTAAGATAACTTAATAATGGACTATTGGGACCAATACAAACTGTCTCATCAGCTAAATATACATGCATTAATTCAGCATCTGCTTTAGAGTGGACAGCAACTGTTTGAATGCCTAATTCTTTACAAGCACGTAAAATCCGTAATGCAATTTCACCTCGATTGGCTATTAATATTTTCTTGGACATATCAACATCACCTAATACATAACACTCTGAATATTTATTAATCAATCACAAAGAGCGGTTGATCAAATTCAACCGGCTGCCCAGCATCCACTAGAATAGATTTGATCACACCTTTTTTATCTGATTTAATTTGATTCATAACTTTCATAGCTTCTACAATACATAAAATATCGCCTTCTGAAACCGTTTGCCCTACCTTACAAAAAGGAGGTGACTGAGGAGAAGCTGCGCCATAAAAAGTACCCACCATTGGTGATTTCACAATATAGCCAGTCATAACAGGATCTACAATTGGCTCTACAGCAGCAGGTGGATGAGGTGTTTTAGAATTTTCAGGCATAGAGGTCACATATTCAACAGCTTGTGCGGCATGAGACGGTCTATTATGTCGACTAATTCGAATCGATTCTTCACCTTCTTTAATTTCAATTTCATCAATACAAGAGGCTGCTAGTAAATCGATCAGTTTTTTAATTTTTCGGATATCCATATAATTCTCCAGACATCACTATTGTTGAAATAAATGTGCTATCGCAGCTTGCATGGCAAGCTGATAGCTTTGAGGTCCAAACCCACTAATCACACCCATCGCAATATCTGAAAAAAAAGAATTTTTTCTAAAAGATTCACGTTGATCTATATTGGATAAATGTACTTCAATAAAAGGAATAGCAACGGCTAATAAGGCATCTCTTAATGCAATACTGGTATGAGTGAATGCTGCAGGGTTGAAAATAATAATCTGTACATTATTGTGTTTAGCTTGATGTATTGCATCAATTAAACCAACTTCTGCATTATCTTGTATATGCTGTAATTCATGCTGCATGTCATGCGCTTGCTTTTCCATTGAGGCTATAATTTCATTTAAAGTACTAGAACCATACAGATCTGTTTCTCGATTACCTAGTAAATTTAAATTGGGTCCATTTAAGACTAATAATTTAGCCATCCTTTCATTACCTCGTATTTAGCAAGCTCATAGATCTCTTAAACAAATCATGCGTTAGACATAGCCTATTGACATAAACTAAAAACAAAAGTATAACACATTTCAAAATTTACACATGACATTCATCTTCATTCTTTTTTTATATACAAATCAAAAGAATAAAAAAATTATTTTGGTTTTCCAGTATCTAAATCTATCAATGATTTAATCTGGTTCAACATATATTGCCAAGCCAGCAATCGAGTCGCTGTTAAATCAGTCAGAAATTTAAATTGATGAAAAGCATCAAAAGCAATAGATTGCAGATAAACACAGGATTTTTGATCAAACAAATCAACTAAAATCATGATTAATCCTTTCATAATCTGAGAATCACTATCACCACACACTCGTAAAATCCCCTGATGAGTATCTAGTTGCACAGCAAACCATACTTGTTGTTCGCAATCAGGAATTAAATAATGAGGTTGTTTGATATGCTCAGGACAGCAAGGTAAACTTTGACTTAATTGCATCAATAATCGATACCGCATACTCCAGTTCTTCATTGTTGATAAGGTTTTTAAAGCATCTAAACAAATAGCATTCACTGGTTTTAAAGGCTTTTCAGGTATCACGCATAACGAATGCCTGTGCTTCAAAATAGAATCTAACTTTTCTAAACAGAGATCAATATCAGCTTTCGTATTATATAATGCTAATGAAAAACGCAGCGTACCTGACCAATTCATAGCTTTCATGAAAGGAATAGCACAATGATGTCCTGATCGAATCCAAACACCTTCTTCTAATAATAATTGATGCATATCATAATGATTTAATCGATCTAATTGTACTGATACAATACTAATATAATGAGATTCATCACAAATCACACGCAACCCTTTCAATTGTGATAGCTGCTGTTTAAAATATTGTAGTAAGGTTGCTTCATCTTGTGCAATTTGAGATCGATTACATTGATTTAAGTAATGAATAGCAGCACCCCATCCAATAATACTCGCTACATTAGGTGTTCCGGCTTCAAATTTAAAAGGGATAGCATTCCAAGTCACCTCATGATTCTCATGATAATCAACCACCATGCCTCCTCCTGTTTGCCAAGGTGGCATACTGTCTAAATGCTCTTTTTTAGCATATAAAGCACCAATCCCCATAGGGGCATACATTTTATGTGCAGAAAAAACATAAAAATCACAGGCTAGATCTATCACATCAACAGGCATATGCGCAATGGCTTGTGCACCATCAATTAACACCATAGCACCAACAGAATGCGCTGCTTGAATCATGTCTTTCACTGGATTTAAGCAGCCTGTTGCATTTGAGACATGCGTAATAGATACTAATTTAGTTTTAACATTCAATAATTTATAGAATTCTTTTATATTTAAAGAGCCTGTTTCTGTCACTGGAGTGATTTTAATCATAATGCCATATTTTTTTTGCAACTGAAACCACGGCAGCCAATTTGAATGATGTTCCATTTGTGTAATTAAAATTTCATCTCCAGGCATACAATGAGAAGCAGCCCAGCTATTAGCAACTAAATTAATAGAGGCTGTTGCACTATGCGTCCAAATAATTTCCTCAACATATTTCGCATTCACAAAAGATTTCAAAAGCCAACGTGATGCCTCATAAGTGAGCATAGTCTTATCATGGATTGCTGCTAACGATCGATTCACATTGATATTAGATTGGGTATAAAAATCTGTTAATGCTTCAATCACAACACGTGGTTTATGAGTTGTTTCTGCATTATTAAGATATACAAATGTTTTATTGATTTGTTGATAATAATTAAAAATAGAAAAATCAGCTCGATAATCTAACATATTAATAATCCACTGAACATATCATGTATCTCTTATTGACCTTACTTCAAGTCTGCATTGGTTGATATCAAGATATACAATACTAGCAGGATTTGAAGAAAACGAGCAGACCAAATAACAAAAATTAAAAATAAATTGATAAAATGCATACAATGAGCTGATAAAAACACAAAATAATGATACATTAAAACATGCCTTTCTTAAAAATTGACGATATAATATGAGATCTTTGCAATAAGATAACAAAGACTCCTGATATGATCTTTTTTATTAAAATAGTTTAAAAAATGAAGTAATTTATGTGTTGTTTGAATAAAAAAATACATAAATTATTCATTGAACTGCTTATTGCAAAGGTCTCAATATATTAGATAATCGATATCCATGATTCATTTGAGGGAATAATCAGTGCTTGATAAACACAGCTTCAGAGCAAATGTAGGTATCATTTTAATGAATAATACTGGGCACGTTTTTTGGGCTAAGCGAGCTAAACAATCTGGATGGCAATTTCCACAAGGCGGTATTCAAGAAAATGAACACATTGAATCTGCTATGTTTCGAGAATTATATGAAGAAACAGGTTTACACAAAACACAAGTCAGCATCATTGATCAAACAAACCACTGGCTTCACTATAAATTACCTAAACATCTCATTAGACAGAACAATCATCCCATTTGTATTGGTCAAAAACAAAAATGGTTTCTGCTTCATCTCATCAGCCCAGAAACAGCGATCAATTTAAATGCAAATCACAAACCAGAATTTGATGAATTTACATGGGTTAGCTACTGGTACCCTATAAGAAGAATTGTTCTTTTTAAACAAGCTGTATATCGTAAAGCATTAACCTTTTTTTCAACAAGCTGGATTAATTTTCAACGTAATTTGAATGTTCATGATACAATACAAAAACATAATTGATACCCATTGTACAATGGACACCAACCTATCAAATCACCAAACTATGAATACAGTAATGACAGATATAACCCTCTCTAAATTAGGTATATACCGGAGTTAATTTAGCTATGATATCTCGCATAGACCGTGCAAATGCGATTCGAATGCTCAGCATCGATGCAATACAAAAAGCTAATTCAGGACATCCTGGCGCCCCCATGGGAATGGCAGATATTGCTGAAGTTTTATGGCATGATTATTTAAAGCATAATCCTAATAACCCGAATTGGTACAATAGAGATCGATTTATTTTATCTAATGGGCATGGATCAATGCTTATTTATGCTCTACTTCATTTAACAGGTTATCAAGTTAGTTTAGATGATTTAAAACAATTTCGTCAATTACAGGCTATTACGCCAGGACATCCTGAATTAGGAGAGACACCAGGCATTGAAACAACAACAGGCCCTCTGGGACAAGGATTGGCTAATGGTATTGGGATGGCCCTTGCTGAAAAATTATTAGCAACTCGCTTTAATCAAGACAATGATACTATTATTGATCATAAAACATATGTTTTTTTAGGTGATGGCTGCATGATGGAAGGCATTTCACATGAAGCAGCCTCTTTGGCAGGGACATGGAAACTTGGCAAATTAATTACTTTTTATGATGATAATGGTATTTCTATTGATGGTAAAGTGCATCAATGGTTTACGGATGATACAACCAAACGCTTTGAATCTTATGGCTGGCAAGTATTACCAACAATTGACGGGCATGATCCTGTCGCTATCACCCAAGCAATAGAACAAGCGATCGCATGTTCTGATCAACCTTCATTAATTCCCTGTAAAACAATCATTGGATTTGGCTCTCCTAATAAAGCAGGAACTGCAGCTTGTCATGGTGCACCCCTTGGAGATCATGAAATTCAGTTAGTTAGAAAAAAATTAAATTGGTCTTCTTCACCCTTTGATATACCTGAATCTATCGCGGAATCCTGGAATGCTCAAGAAAAAGGCACGATACTTGAAAAGAACTGGGAACAACAATGGCAGCACTATCAATCAGCATATCCTGAATTAGCGCAAGAACTGAAAAGACGGTTGAATCAATCATTGCCAGAAGATTTTTCGAATAAAGCCTCTCAATACATCAAATCTTGTCAGGAAAACTTACAAGATTTAGCTTCACGTCAATCGTCACAAAAAGCTTTAGACGCTTATGCACCTCACATACCAGAATTAATCGGTGGTTCTGCAGATTTAACAGGTTCTAATTTGACATTATGGAAAAATGCAACACCTATGAATAGCCATCAAATGACTGCACATGATAATTATTTATTCTATGGTGTCCGTGAATTTGGTATGACAGCAATCGCGAATGGGGTTGCCTTACATGGCGGTTTTATTCCTTACATCGGAACTTTTTTAGTCTTTACTGACTATGCTCGGAATGCAGTCCGTATGTCAGCTTTAATGAAATTACATCTCATTTATATTTATACACATGATTCAATTGGATTAGGAGAAGACGGGCCTACACATCAACCAATAGAACAACTAGCAGCTTTACGTATGACACCAGGATTACATACCTGGAGACCTTGTGATCATATAGAAACAGCTGTCGCTTGGAAACATGCGTTACAACATCAAAAAGGTCCGTCTGCATTAGTATTATCACGTCAAAAATTACCGGCTATACCTAAACATTCAGAGCAATTAACCAGCATTGAGCAAGGTGCGTACATTTTAATTGAATCTGAAAAAACACCAGAATTAATTTTAATTGCGACAGGATCTGAAGTCCATTTAGCGACTCAAGCTCAAGCAATATTAACACAAGAAGGTTATGCTGTTCGAGTCGTTTCAATGCCTTGTAACACACTATTTGATCAACAATCGAAAGCATATCAAGATAGCGTACTACCTGCATCAATCACAAATCGTATTGCAATTGAAGCTGCACATCAAGATTTTTGGTATAAATATGTTGGATTATCAGGTCAAATAATCGGAATGCATACTTTTGGCGCCTCTGCACCTGCAAAACAGTTATTTGATATATTTGGATTCTCAGTAGAGAATATCATCAATATCAGTCATCAAGTACTAAAAAAAACATGATGTTGCTATCCATGAGATCTATCTTAAAAGCTCATTCAACCATGAAGTGCAATACCTAAAGGTTTTTCTATGCCTCGCATAATTTCGTTAGGTGTTCGATAGTTTAACACTTTTCTAGGTCTATTATTGAGTGCTTTTTGAATCGCTACAATCTCATCATCTTCTATGCCTATCAACTCTGTTTTCTTTGGCAGATATTGACGAGATAATCCATTGGTATGTTCATTTAAACCTCTATCCCAAGAAACATAAGGTTTATAAAAATAACATTTTATTTTCAATGCTTTAGATAAGACTTCACGCCAGATCCTAGTACTCTTTGTTTCTTAATATATTGATAAATCGCTTCATGACCAATCTATCTATTAGCTAACCTCAATCGCCCTGAAATTTGAGCAAGACTCCATTTTTTTTGATCAAAATATCAATATATTTCATCATGCTAGAAAGCATTTTATAAGGTTTTCTGCTTGCTTTTAATCGCCTTTCTTTTGCTAATTGATGCGCTTGTTGATCATCATATTGCCTCCCTTTAGTATTACGTAGAATCTCTCTTGAAATCGTAGAAGGAGATCTTTTCAATACCTTTCCTATTGCATGAATAGAATAATGCTTTGACAATAAGATGTAAATTTGAGATCTTTCTTCTGCAGCCAGGTGTTGATAAGCCATGTTATTTTCCTTCTTTTATTGATAAAAAGAAGTGATACGAATTATTAGCATTTGACTGCTTTTTTTGGCTATAGAAAACGCCTTACTGTTGCACTTCACACTTGAGAAGGCATCATGAAATATCTGATCCAAAATGGTGTTATTTGGAAAAATCGTGGACACCTAACTCTTCACGTCGATTTATTGTGCTATATTTTACTGATAATGATTGAAGATGATTAATCATGTTCAGAAAACCGTGATAATGAGTTAGCAATGCTATACAAGCATATATTGAATGACTGTGATTTTATGAAAAGATTATTCTTATATTGATTACAGAATAGAACAGGAAGAAAATGTAGGTGTATGCCAATCTTCTATATCAGTCGAAACCAATTGACTATTCGATTGATCTTTATTGTTTCATGAAATACGCCTCTTTTTTTGAGTAGGCATTAAATTGCTTTGTGTTGATGATGCATGTTTCCTTTTTCTTCTTATGGAATCCTTCATATCTGTATCTAACTGAATTTTAAATGTTTTTAAAATACAATTTGCATAATCATGCTTTTCACGCATTGTATACTGTAGTCTCGTTTTGTTATCTTTATTGATAAAGTCAAACCAATTATGAACTATCATTTTTTCTGCAAAGTTTAACTGTAATCGTTCTGGCCAAGTGAGTATTTCTTAAAGGATCTCTGTTTGATTTTCTTCTACACAGGCTTGTAAAGTGGTGCTATGCTTACTATCGGTATACAAGATTATTTTTAGAGCGCATCTTCAATCTGAAAATCATTTATAGGTTGCTTTTTATTTTAAAATACACGACACGCTTTTTTTGTAAAAAAGAATGATGACTTATAATTAGACATTTTGTAACTGATATTCTTTGGGAAAAAATACAAATCATTATGAAAAAAATCAATGTCATCAATAGAAAAATGATCGACATGTCATAGCGGCTATAATTAAGATGATATTGAATCATGCCTATTGATTTTCTATGACATGATATGGCGATATCATCTTAACCTCCTGTTTCAATCAAGTGATGACACTGTATTCAAAGATAAAAAACTATGCATACCTAGCATAGGCTTATACAACAAGATTACACTCCATATAATTGAATAATATAGATTAAATTGTATTTTTAACATCAAACAGATCAAATAATACATTTCAGTCATGCTTTATTATCTCATTTTATGGAACTATTGCATCATATATATTGTCATACCTTCTCACAAACATACAAAATAATTGAAAGCATTGTTTGATGGATTCAATCGCATATTGCATGAGAAAAAATACATTATATTTATTAATCAATAGTTACAAGGGGGTGATACATGAAATATCCAGTAAGAAATCAACAGCCTGATTATCAGGATCGTATATTTCAGAGATTGTTACAACCAGAGTCTGTACAAGCAAGCTCTGTCAATAATCCTCATAGATCGCTACAGAATAACAACGCTAGACTACCAGAAAGAAGTGTATTGAATTTTGAAAAAAAACCGTTGAGGCCCACGCCTACATTCAGCCATCGGACTTGTTCTATAATCAAAAATACATTATCTCCTATAAACCTTTGCAATAAACTACTGCCTCTCACGATTTCCCTAGGATTTATATGCTGCACGATTGTATATCGATCTATTCAATTCATTCCAGTTTTACACATACTATTACCAAAATCGAATTATCAAGAAATTCATTGTTATAGTTTTTCTATTCCATTTTTAACGCATTACCTATGGGATCTCATAGAAAAACTTTTACAGAAGTTTAATCGCGCCTACCAATGCAAATTGACATCACAAATACAACTACATCATAACAATGATGAAAAGTATGTTAGTCAAAACATTCAAGATATTCAAGATACTCAAGAAAATATGATCGAGGATTATTTAAGACTTTTCTTTCAGACACGTCAAAAATATTATAAACCGATAAAACTCTTGTCACTTTTCCATGTAGTATCTAATATATCTCTTATTACAATTGATTTTTTCTTATTATCTTGCTTGCCTGTCGTCATTTTATATCAATATAAGCATGAATTTCATTACAGTTTTTTTATTATTTTCCTAATTAATACTATCAATAAACTCAGATATACCTCTGCAAATAATACACAGAAAACATACATAAAAGATGAAATGATTTATAATATAAGAAACATTATGCAATTCTTATACGAGAAAGACATTATAATCATAGCAGAAGAAATAGGTCGTAATACACAACCTATTTTAAATTTTAATATACATACAAAAAAACAGTATTCTTCAGAAGAATCAGAAGAAATTAAAAGAAAAATATATGATCTACAAAAACAGACAGAAAATTTATTCTACTTGTCTGCATGATGAATAAAATCTCTCAATCAAAATAATGAGCTTCACTGATTTTTTTGATCTGATGCTAAATGCTCATCAAAAATAGAATATATCATGAAGAGATTGATTCACGACCATTCTTTATTATAGAATATAACAGATCTGTAGATTTGTAGATCTGTAGATCTGTACACGCCTAGGCTTTTCAGCACATGATAGACAATATAGTAATATCATGCATACCAACTTTCACCTATCAAAATGTATTATTTTATGAAAAAACAACATCATCGTCTTCTTATTTTAGGGTCAGGGCCTGCAGGTTATACTGCAGCTATCTATGCTTCTAGAGCTAACTTATCACCCACATTAATTACAGGGCTTGAGCCAGGAGGACAACTGACTACAACGACTGATGTTGATAATTGGCCCGGTGATCATGAGGGTGTTCAAGGCCCTGAATTAATGCAACGCATGCAAATGCATGCTGAACGTTTTGGAACAACTTTAATTACTGATCATATTAAACAAACAGATCTTTCAAAAACTCTCACCTGTTTCGGTGATGATACAGAATATACTTGTGACGCTTTAATTATTGCAACAGGAGCAAGCGCTAAATATCTTGGCTTACCTAGCGAAACACAATACAAAGGTCGAGGTGTTTCAGCTTGTGCCACTTGTGATGGTTTTTTTTATAGAAACCAGCCTGTTATTGTTATTGGTGGAGGGAACACTGCTATTGAAGAAGCATTATATCTTGCCAATATCGCATCTCATGTCACTTTAGTTCATCGTCGAGAACACTTTCGTGGTGAAAAAATAATGCAAGATAAACTCATGGCAAAAGTACAACAAGGCTCTATTTCATTAAAATTATCCTATAGGCTATTAGAAGTTTTGGGTGATGACTCAGAAGTCACCGGTGCAAAACTTGAACATATTACCACCAATAAAACAGAAATAATCTCAACAACCGGTATTTTCATTGCAATAGGGCATACCCCTAATACACATTTATTTACCAATCAACTAGAGATGGATAATCAATATTTAATAGTAAAAGGTGGCATACATGGCAATGCAACAGCTTGCTCAACTTCAGGTGTTTTTGCTTGCGGAGATGTGATTGATCAAACATATCGACAAGCGATTACTTCAGCAGGAACTGGCTGTATGGCAGCTTTAGATGCAGAACGTTTTTTAGATAATTTATAAAATATTGGATCCTTTATTGGTATCTTGCATAAGCTTCAAAACGATTAGTCGATAGCGAAGATGAGGGTGTCGTTTGATGAGTTATGCCCTGTTTATCAACGGGTAAATCAGTCAATTTCTCAATACCTAGCGCTAAATGTTCAGATATTTTCTGCTGATTTACCGTGAATTCATGCATTAATTGACTACCTTTCAAAAAATAATGACTGACTTGATCTCGATAATCCATCAACTGATCTTCTAAATGATCTATTTTTTGATCGCCTTGCGGTTTGTTTTTAAACCATTTAAGAACCCAACCTAATAATAATGCTGATAAAAATCCACCCAAAAAAATACCAGCGACCCAAAACCAAAAAAACTCTAATATGACGGTCATATCATTCATTTTTAATATCCTATGATTGTCTATAACATACGTTGTTCAATCTCCAAAAAAGAATACATCAATTGATCAACTCTGCTGATATAAGCAGATTGAATGCAAGATCAATCCTTTACAATTTATTCTGTTTCTTAGTATAATCGTGGTATATCAAGAAACTCAAATCAGATTTTTTTAATACACAGATATCGTATACCCACTCATGTATTCTTTCATTCGAACATTACTCTTTACCTTACCCCCTGAATTCTCGCATCATTTTATTTTGAAGAGCTTAACTTGTTTAGCAAAACTAAAACTGTTACGAAAACCGGCTAATCAAAAAACATCCGCTATGCAACTCATGGGATTATCTTTTCCAAATCGAATTGGTTTGGCTGCTGGATTTGATAAAAATGGTGATTATTTAGAAGCGCTCAATTATATGGGTTTTGGTTTTATAGAAATCGGCACATTAACGCCTAAACCACAACCTGGTAATCCAAAGCCGCGTTTATTTCGATTAACCAAAGAACAAGCTATCATTAATCGTATGGGATTTAATAATAAAGGGATTGATTATGCTATACAACGCATCCATCACACTCAATTTTCAGGTATATTAGGCATTAATATTGGTAAAAACAAAGACACGCCATTCAATCAAGCAGTTCAAGATTATCTCTACTGTTTTCAAAAAGCTTATGTCATTGCTGATTATATTGCCATTAATATATCATCCCCGAATACGCCAGGCTTACGATCGCTTCAAACAGGTGCAGCATTAAAAAATTTACTCCATACTTTAAAAAAAGAACAAAATAAACTATCGATCCAACATAAAAAGTATACACCCATTGTCGTTAAATTATCGCCAGATATGACACAATCTGACTGCAT
This sequence comes from Endozoicomonadaceae bacterium, assembly GCA_015163815.1. Taxonomy (GTDB): domain Bacteria; phylum Pseudomonadota; class Gammaproteobacteria; order Pseudomonadales; family Endozoicomonadaceae; genus JAAOIJ01. The sequence continues at coordinate 8,005 of JAAOIJ010000127.1, read as the reverse complement.
AGAGATATCAAAACAATTACTTCACTATCAAATTGATGGTGTCATTGCAACGAATACCACCGTATCACGTGAGACTGTTTGTGATCCATTGCGTCATGAAGCAGGTGGTTTAAGTGGCATGCCATTAACATCATCTGCCCATATGGTACAATCTTGGTTATCGGCGTCTTTACAAGGAAAAATTCCAATTATTGGTGTCGGAGGGATTATGTCCAGTCAAGATGCCATTCAAAAAATACACTTAGGCGCTTCTTTAATTCAAGTATATACAGGCTTTATTTTCAAAGGACCTGCTATCGTCAAGCAAATAAAAAAACAAATCAAACTGCTATAAACACAGACATTCAAATTGATTAAGGCTCTTTTTTTTCATTTAATTTTTTCTTGGGTGCTTTTTTAGATTTTTTTTTGGTTTCTATAACGGGATCATCTGGTAGTTCAAATATATCGATTGATTTATTTAAGGCACTAATACTGTCATTCGTCACTTTTGAAAATTGTCGTTTTAAGGCTTCAAGTTGCAAATCAATACTCGCATCAATTACGCCAATTTTACTTTCTAAAATACATTGACCTGCAGATAATCTAGGATCAGATACCGGGTTAATAAAACCAACCCCTTTATAGTGAATTAAAATATCATTGACAGATTCTTTCACATGTTGATATTGAGCAGGAGGTACGCGCACAACCACTTCATGCTGATTACGCACATGATGTAATGCGGATTTAATCAACCCTATAATCATAGCATTATTATCAAATCCTTCGATAATTTTTTTTATAGCAGACATTAAAATATCAGCCATGGTTCCTTCAATTTCTGACAAATAATTAATCGTACGATCCACCATTTTTAACATTTGTTCCGCTTGCTCAATTTTACTTTCCATTAATCCTTCTTCAAATCCACGCTTTTTCTCCGCTTCAAACATGTCTTGCGCTGCTTTTTCAATTTCGACCGCATGTTCTTTAGCAGCTTCAATAATCTCCAAACTATTATAAACCGTTTGATATTGATTCGCTTTCAAAACTTTTTGATGCTTTGGTATGGCAATATGATGATGGGTAATCGTAATTGTATTCATGATGCAAACTCTTTCAATAGTTTCTTAAATAAAGCAGCACCCAATTTTTGAATTTTATGCGCATCTTGCTCAGCACAACCTGCATAAAAATATTCTTGGCTTGGGACGGGAAATTTAAATAATAATCTTTTTTTATAACCTTCTGATTCATTAAAAAAAACAGTACCTAGTAATCGAATACCACTTCGAAAAATATGTTTTTTTATATCATCAACCTGTTGCCAGTTGATCTTGAAATGACAAGGTAATAATTGTGTTAATTGACCTGACATTAAAGGCGCTCTTTTAATAACAAATTGATAACTCACATCGCCTAAGCAATCTTCTAAAGCTTTGCGCTCTATCCGTTTAATCACCTGGCGAAATAAATTATGATTTAAAGTTAACCCAGCATAAAAAATAACTTGAATTAAGACATGACGAGATTGAAAAGCAATTAATTTTAATGGGTTTTCAAAATCAAAATCAGGTAATTGTTCTAAATCGTAATGTTGCAAAAAATAAAGTGATACCCATTGTTGGCTATCAGGATTAGCTTGTAGTGTTTGTAATATATCTTCATAATCAGTTTCAGCTAACCAACTAGCATCGATATAATCTGCAATAGCATAATTAAATGATAATTGTTCTGCTAAAACATGTGCTTTCATCAAACAATACTCATGATATGTTGATATTTGAATTCAAGCTTGGCATTGATGTGTTCTTTTTCTTTGATTGAAAGAATAACCAAGAAATACCGCCTAAAGCGATTAATAAGAGTAATATTAAGAGACCTAAAGTAGAGACGATAATAATCAAGCGTGTTTTCGATTCATGTTCAACTCGAATCGATAAAATATTTTCAATTCGAGCCGTATCTCCTAATGAAAAATTAGAAATCGCTTCGGAAGGAAACAAAGTAACTGTTATTCTATCTAACATTATTCCTTCGATACTGTTTGCGATTAATGTTTTTACTTTCATAATAAAGCCATTCAGAATTAACTCTGGGCTATATTTAATAAAGACAGAAGCTGAAGAAGGATGCGGTTCATCAAGACCATTGCTTTCTCTAGGCAAAACAACATGCACGCGCGCCGTGACAACACCATCGATCAAAGATAATGTGGCCGATAGTTCTTGTGATACAGAAAACATATATCGTGCTTTTTCTTCTACAGGTGAAGAAATTAAACCTTCTTTTGGAAAAATATCACCGACTGATGAAAATTTATCTTTCGGGTATCCATTACTACGTAATAAAGTAATTGAACGAGCCACATCATTTTTAGGGACAAATAAAGTAACTTCTCGATCTTTGTTAATTTCTTTTATTGCATCGACACCATATTGTAATAACATGGCTAGCATTTCATTCCCTTCTCGCTCAGTTAATCCAGTATACAACTGAGACTCACATCCTGTTAAACACAGGATTAATAAAAAGCCAAGCATCCTTTTTAATATATACACAGCCATTGTCCCTTTCATGTGTATTCAATTGCACTGATAGCCTGTACTACATTATTGCTGTTTAAGCATTGTTTCAAAAATTTGCGTACTTTTACCGGCAACTTTACCAACTAATTCTTGTGTTAACATTAAATTAGACATGGCTTTCTGTGTTTTTAACATATCCTTCAAGGACAAAGCATCAGAACTACCCAATAAATCATTCACTTTATTACTTTGATTATCAATATTACTTTTAACACCTTGAATGGCATCTAAAATTTTATCACCAATTTGTGAATTTTGAGCGCTAGCATGACTTGTCTCAGTAGATTTCATAGCTACATCAGGAGATTTGTCAAGCAATTTAGCAAATTCATGTGAATTTTGTTTAGTCTCTGCCTGATTTGAATTATCTTTTAATTCATCAAATTGCTTTAATTTTTCAAATGACTTTTCAGGCACAGAACTGATTTTATCAATACTACCAAATGACATAAATAAGTTTCCTTAACATAACAATAATGCAATATTTTTCATCAGCATTAAGAATCGATGGCTTCATATTATAGTGTAGTAGATATGAGATAAAATTCGTTATTAAATATATTAAAAATATTTAAATTATTGTTTATATTTGAAAAAATTAACCATTAAATACTTTTTCATGCACAAAAGTCAAATACATTAAAATGGATTCAATTTTAGGAACAGATAGCTGATCATGCGGGCACCAATGCAAAAATATCAATTTCTCTTGATTTAATAAAGCACATTGTATATCAAATAATGGATTGGCATAATAATGACAGAGTGATAAAGCACGTTGCAGAATATCTGGCATATGGTACTGCTCTACAGGCTTTGCTAAATAAAAAGCAACACCTTCATCAAGATCTTCAATTTTAAATAATCCTACTTCTTCAAAATCTAACTCTAGCATAGAAGTATCAGCAATAGGGTAATTTTTTAATCCCATTGTACTCAAAAACCCGGTTAAAGATTCAACTAGCATAGCTTGCATATACTCACCTCAGTTTGATTTTCGATGCAATAAAAAAATTGAGAATAATTTCAACAGATCGTCATGCAATTAAAAATTAAAGTCTAAATCATCTTCATCATGAATTGATTCGATACTCAAATTTTCCTCTTCATTAATTAATTCATCTAATGTGTCTTGTATTGCTTCTAGAATATTTTCACGTTGCGTTTTTTCATTAAAATAGTTATCTGGTATTTTTCGACAGATCGTTAATAATTGATTAGTAATAATAATTTTTTCAGTCAAAACATCAGTCTCTGGCATATCAGGAACTGATTGATTTAATATTTGTTCAATATCAACTGAACTCACCCACTTTTTATCTAATAACTGAAATATCTCTTCAATTAAGACACCTTCCTTCATATGCAATCCTTTAAGTATTTAAACGGGCTATATTCTGCTCTACTTCTTGGCATAAAATGATAGTACTTTTTGTTCCATAGGCAAATTCTAACTGTTTTCGAATATATAATAGCTGTGTTGAATCAACGGAACGATCTGTTTCTATCAATCCTAACTCATTAGATAAAGCTTGTCTCATCCAATCTATCGATTCAATCACTTGACTATATTGATTATTTGCGCGTTCTTTAGCATAATTATAAGCAATCGATCCGCTTGTTAATTCTGGAATACGCAAACTATGGCGCCACATATCTCGTAATTCATCTAATTTAAAAGCACTATTCTCACTATGCTCATGCGCTAAATTTGATATATTTAATCCAGCTTTAATATCTTGTTTATTCTCACGATAGAACGTTTTCTGATAAGTCTTTAAGCGTTCATACAACGCTTTGTCTTCTGGATTTTGACTCTCTTCTAATTGCTCAATCATAATATCAAGTGCTAAATATTCATGAGTAGGATCTTCTGAATAGCCTTTCATCATTTGTTTAATGGCGTCATCAGCCATATTTTTTGATTTAGCTTGGTTTTTAATTTGCTGCAGTAATCCATTTAATTGCTTTGCATCTGGCATATCAGGCACTTTTTTAAGGCGTGCTTTTAATGCATCTTCCAGTGACTTTTTATCTTTTTTATCTTTTTTATCTTTTGGTAATCCTTTCAAATTCGTAAGATTCATAGCCATTTCTTCAAAATCACTACTATTCACTGTTTTAATCGTAACACCACCTAATTGCAAATGATTTGCCGTGGCAGATGATTTTTGAGTTTTCTGATTTGAATCCAATGCTGTACGCATCACATTGGATTGATTTAATTGGCTAATTTCAGGCATAAAAGTTCTTCTATTCAAAAATAATGGTCAAAATTAAATATTACCAGCTGCTCTTTGTTTCGCTGAAACATCTTGACTAATCATCTGACTAATGACATCCAGCGCTTTTTTAGCAACCGCGTCCTGCGTATCCATCCAACCTTCATTATAAGATTTTAACTGGCGAAATTGCTCTTCTGTTGCACGCTCACGTGTTGCAGCAGCATCTTGAGCACCTGATAGCATGCCGCCAGATGCTCCTACAAATTCACCAGATCCATCGACCATCCCACTAATACCTTGAAATTTCTGCGATATCATTTGACCTGTAAAATGAGGTGCTTCATTTTTACCTGCAGCATCTATTGCTCTTTTATCGGCTGCTAATCCTTTCACAGAACCTGCAATATTGATAGCACCTGAAGCGACTTTAAAAGCACCTGTTGCAATTCTAGTGATCCCTGATGTATAAGCAGATGATAATTGTAAATCGGCTTGATTTAAAATAGACTTTACAACACCAACTTGCGATGCTGCACGACCTTGACGTGCAGCTCGACGCTCTTCAATACCCATTTTTTGAAATAATTCTAATATTTGATACAAGCTCACCAGACTTTCATCAAATTTTTGCCCTATCGTATTAGCATTCGCTTGCGCGTTTTGATCAAGAAGCTTAGCGCCAGAAGGAGATGCTGTCGCCTCTTTATTATCAACTAAAGGAAACTCCAGTTGCCATTTGCCTGATTCATTTTTAATGAGTGTTTTTTTACCTTCATTTGTTTGAATATACCCTTTTGATGAGTCATTATCGAAATAGAGTTCTAATTCTACACCAGAATCTGTTGTTATCTTAATTTCGTTATTCTCACCTAGACTAGTAGAAGCGTTCGAAAGATTGCCTATAAATTGAGAAAATCCTTCTATATCATGAACAGACATCTCCAATCCTTTAAGAAATGCTTGTGTTTTTTCAATAACGTCACCTGTTAAAGAGATATGAGCAGGCGGCAAGGGTGTTGTTTTACTAACAATACTCGTAGAATTACTTTGCTGAACAGCATTGATAGGGTGAACTGTTTGCAAAGCAATTCCGTTTAATACGCCAGATGATAAAGGATTAGCATCCTTCTTTTTCATAGTGAATATTGCTGGTGATTCAGGCGACATTATTTTTGCAGCCTGATTTGGATCTAATGATTGTCCATTGACTCCGCTCATATCTATTCTCCTTTCAATAAACTACTAAGATTGCATATCACTAAGCATGCATCAAAAATATAATCATCTATTTCAAAAAAGATCAATATAGATATATGCTTGTAATAAATCATTGATTGCACGCCATAGTTTGATCAATGGCTTCTCAATCGTTTAAATATTTTTCGCTAATCGTGTTTTACCTTCAATCGAATCTTTAATTAAATCAGATGACATACTAATACCTTCATCTAATTCACGCATTATTTTTTGTAAAACATCGACCATATTATCCATCATTAATTGCATTTCTGTTATAAAAGCTGTTAATCGTGTTGTTTCTGCTTTTAACTTACCTGTTTCAATTGAAATAGCACCACTATACATTTCAGCACTGCCTTGCCCTATTAAACTAACACCTTGACCTATTTTAGAAAAATGTCTTAAAAGAGGCGCTCCAATTTTACCAACTTGTTTGATAGCAGACGCAACTCTTGCAAATTTATTCACCACTTGTATAGATTGTGTTGCCACATCATAACTACCTTTGTTTGCAGTCGCAGCACCTCCTCCTAAAGACAGTGCGACAGCTAAAATAGACCACATAATACCTGCTGCTAATTGTGCTTTATCACTACTCCCAAATATTTTATTCATCCAATTACCAGTATTTTGAGAAACGGTCATAGCGGTCATTAATGCTATAGATACCACCGTTAAAATAATACCAACTTTCGATAATACGCCGGTAGCAATCAAGACTGCACTGACAATCATAGCAAATGCTGCAGCAATACCACCAAAAATTCTACCAATTAAATCACTTTTTGATTGTTCTGCTAGTTTTTTCAGTGTTTCAACCATTTTGACGGTTCGCTGTTCTGACAGTGATTTATTTTTTGCTTGAGCTAAGATAATCCCTTCTTGATTAAATTTAATTTGCGTATCTTTTAGTTTCGTTTGCACTTCACTAATTAACTGAGATACTGAGTCTATATCACCAACAGACATTTTCTGCGTCATTTCCAGTTGTAAACTCATTAATTTCTTCATGACTTCAGGCGGGGCAGATTCTATATTCTGTATATGAGCTTCTATATCAATCATATCTTCGCTTGCAGTAATCATTTGCATAATATTTTCAGGACTTTCAATGTTGAATTGCGTGGCCAGGTCAGTAAAAGCAGCTTCATCTTGTTGGGATGCTGCTTTTATCAATTGATCTAATGGTGCTTCAACACTTTTTTCTTGAGTAAACGTTTCTAAAGCTGATTCTACAGAAGATATCGTTGTTTTAATATTATCTAATTTAGCAACTGTTTCTGCAGTATGCTGTATTTTTGGATCAGGCGCCTGAATCGGTAACACGTCTTCAGGTAATGCTTTTGGTAAAACTTGTTCTGATTTTTTCGAAATAGTTAACGGTTTTGCATCTAACACACTTGCTTTTTCGATATTATTCACTTTGGCTGGCTGACCTGATAGATGAGCATTGTCTTGTGATATCTTGTCTGGATTATAAATAGGTTCTGATATCTTATTTTGTTGAATAAGTGGCATAAAGAATCCTCTATTTTGCGCTTAAAATATCGATTAATTTCTCAGCAGCTTTTTTATCTGCTGTACAAGCTGGATTATCACCAGCCCAGTCCACAACAGCTTGAAAAGCAAGCATAGCATGCTCTTTATTATTGAGCTTTAAATGACATTTTCCAGCATATAATAAAGCTGTCATTTCATCTTTATTTAAAATAGTTGCAAACCCTAAGTAATCTAATGCACGCTCATAGTCGCCTTGCATATAAAGACACGAACCAAACCCTAAATAATATTTACTATTATAATGATCATAAAAACATAAAAATTGAAAAATTTTCATAGCATCATCATATTTTTTATTCATATATAAGTGATATGCAACTGCATATATTGATTCCATTGAATCATCACTCAAATCTTGTAAATCTTTAAACGTACCCCCTTTTGCAAAAAAAGCTTCTACTGCTTTTGCTT
>JAAOIJ010000126.1 GCA_015163815.1 Endozoicomonadaceae bacterium | reverse complement strand
ACAAATTAACATATAATTCATTGAATTATATAATATTTATTACTTTTTCAGGATTGACTATTTATCTGAAGAAGGTGAACACATACTCTGTTGTATTGAAGATATTTCTGCCTATAAACATCTGACTGGCAAACGTTGTTATTGTGAAAGTTTTATTAATAGTAACCCTTGTCTTTGTTATCTCTGTCAAGATGGTAAGCGTTGTTTGAATGTCAAGGGCCTTTAATTGACTATAAAGAAGAAGAAAGACCTGTAACTACATTAATTCTTTATAAAAAGCATGGGGTTAATTTTCCTTTAAAATTGAGCCTCCTTGATGAGTATCTCTTTATAGAATACGACATAACTGTATGCTCAAACTTCACACTTTAGAAGGCAACCTTTTACCCGCAAAACTTTATGATTTAAAGACCATGGCGTCTGATTGAATGCTGATTGGCTAGATTAAAATATTTTAGACGTATTGCGACTCGTTTTGATACATTATCTAGGCATTTTAAAGCAATGATTTATATTGCATGCGCTATTATTTGGATGAATGCAAAATGAAGACAAGCCTTTATCTCAATCGCTCTGACAGTTGATCAGAACTTCATTTTTTGATCAACATATCCGTATATTGCATCATACTATTCAGCATTGTATAAAGTTTTCTACTTGCCTTTAATTACCTTTCTTGCGCTAATTGATAAGCTTCTTGATCACAATATTTCCTCCCTTTAGTGTGACGAAAAATCTCGCTTGCAGTCGTAAAAGGAGATCTTTTCAATGCTTTTCCTATTGCATTAATAGGATCATATTGTGACAATAAGATATCCATTTGAGATCTTTTTCTGCAGTCAAGTGGTGATAAGCCATGTCACTCCCCTGCTTTTTTTGGCTATAGAATATAGCCTTACTGTTGCACTTCACACTTGAGAAAGCCATGAATCATATTATCTTATTGCAAAAGCTTCAAACTAACTCAATATAGGAAAAAAATGAGCATAATAATGGATTAATATCATTATTCATATCTAAAAAAATAGCTTGTACGAATAACGTGAATTGTGACCTGTCAACAACAAAAAAAGCACTGAATAAAAAATCGAGAATAACATTAAACAATTGAACATTTCATGACGTGATACAAAGCATTCAGTTGTTTATTTGATTGCTGAATCCGTCAAATCAAATAAAGAAAGAGGCATAGCCATATATTGGCTGACTGCCAAGCAGTTACCATCACGCTTAATTCATTCAATGAAAGCGACCGATTATCATTCTGAATTTGATGACAGGTTATGGTAAGATGAATCGTTATAGAATTCATATGTCACACTTGAATTGATTTACAATATCATCCTTATCATCGATACAATCCGCATGGCTCATCATCTGATTAAATATTTTAAAGAAGAAATTCAAATGACAACTTATCGCATCTGGACTGTCGCGATATTGATTTTCATAGCAAGCTGTATATTATTAGGACGCATTGCTTATTTACAAATTATTGAATACAACACATTCAAAACACTAGCAAATGATAACCGTATTTTAATTCAACCTATCCCACCTTCTCGCGGTTTAATTTTTGACTGCCACGGCACAATTATTGCCCATAATAAACCCAGCTTTACTTTATCAATATTACCGAAACAAATCACATCCAGTTGGTCTGATTTTGTCATTGAACTAAAAAAAATTATTTCAATTACAGATGATGAATTAAATTATTTTAATCGCGTTAAAAAAAAGTATAAATTATTTGAGGCAATTCCATTAAAATATAACTTAAATGATACAGAAATTGCCTGTTTATCGGTACAACAATATCGATTTCCTGCTTTAAAAATAACCGCACAATTAATTCGAGAATATCCAGACGATCATCTTTTTTCGCATGTATTAGGCTATGTCGGTAGAATCAATAAAAAAGAAAAAAGCATCATTAACAAACAGACATATAATGGCATTCATATTATTGGAAAAACAGGATTAGAAAAATTTTATGAATCACATTTATTAGGATATCCGGGCTATAGATCTGCTGAAATAGATGTTAATGGTCGCATAAAAAAAACACTCTATCATGTTCCACCCGTGCATGGAAAATCATTACATTTATATTTAGATCGAAACATACAAATGGTTGCCTCAAACGCTTTAAAAAATAAACGAGGTGCTATTGTTGCCTTAGATACTAGAACAGGAGGTATTTTAGCATTAGTTAGCCAGCCGACTTTTGATCCTAATGAATTTGTCACAGGAATCAACTCGAAATTATATCATCAATTACAAACAAATATCGATAAACCATTATTTAATAGAGCCACATTAGGCACTTATCCACCAGCTTCAACACTCAAACCCATTATGGCATTAGCTGCATTAGATCAAAATTTAATTACTCCCGACTGGGAATTTTTTGATCCAGGTTATTATCAATTACCTGGTTTTGAACATAAATATCGTAACTGGAAACGAAAAGGACAAGGCTATGTTAATTTACATACTGCTATTATGAAATCAAATGACACTTATTTTTATCAATTAGCTGTCAAATTAGGCATTAACAATATTCATAAATACACAACAATGTTTGGTTATGGAGAAAAGCCTGATTTAGATTTTCCTGCAATAGCTAAAGGATTAATACCTTCTGAAAGCTGGAAAAAAACGTATTGTCATCAACCATGGTACCCTGGTGAAACTGTGATTGCTGGCATTGGACAAGGCTATATGCAAACAACACCTTTACAAATGGCACTAGCAACGGCACTCATTGCTAATCGAGGCAAAATAATCGTACCTCGATTAGCTAAAAATCAAGCATCAATCTCAAATACATCAGAAACGATACTTCCAATTTCTAAATCACACTGGCATATTGTCATTAAAGCCATGCAAGATGCCATTTCTGCACCAGGTACTGGCTGGAGATTACAAAACACACCTTTTTCGATTGCAGGTAAAACAGGTACAGCTCAACTGATTAGTATTGCACAAGGCAAAAGATACGATAAAACAAAAATTAAAAAATCTGACTGGGATCATGGATTATTCATTGCTTTTTCACCCGTTGAAAACCCTGAAATCGCACTCGCTGTCATTGTCGAAAATGAACACAATTCTGCAGTCTTGATTGCAAAAAAAATTTTTGAAATCTATTTTAAAAATAAACTAGATGCTCGATAATACAGTATCTTTTTATTCATGATTCGTGAGATATGGCCACCGATTTTATTCATCAACTCAATAAAGATACTGAGCTATCTAATCAATCCAATCGTTTAAAACGATTGAACTTAGATCCTGTTGCCTTTTTTTTAATTGTACTTTTATGCATCCTGAGTTTATTTATTTTATACAGTAGCAGTCACTGTAATACTCATTTGATTGTTCGACAAGCTATTCACATGGGGATAGGTTTCTTCATGATACTGATTTTAGCTCATATTTCACCAAAAAAAATACAACATATGATCTTTTTTTATTACTTATTAGGTGTAGCTTTACTCATTTTCGTTTTAATATCAGGCAGTGGCGCAAAAGGTGCAATGCGTTGGCTGAATTGCTTTGGTTTTCGATTTCAACCGTCAGAATTTATGAAATTTATTATGCCAATTACTATCGCAGCGTATATCACTCGCTACCCTTTACCTTGCAATTATAAACAAATTTTTGTTGCATTGATTTTAATGGCTATTCCTGTCTTATTAATTGCTAAACAACCTGACTTAGGTACTGCAATTTTAGTTTTTTTATCAGGACTTATTGTCATTTTTTTATCCGGTTTAAAAATAAGCTATATTGTACTGGTTGCAAGTTTGGCTGCGCCTGGCTTTTGGATTGTATGGCACTTTTTTTTGCATACCTATCAAAAAAATCGTGTCTTAACTTTTTTGAATCCAGATCGAGATCCTTTAGGGGCTGGCTGGCATATTATTCAATCTAAAATTGCAATTGGATCAGGCGGTATACTTGGAAAAGGCTATTTAAATGGATCTCAATCTTACTTAAATTTTTTACCGGAAGGACAAACTGATTTTATTTTTTCAGTCCTTGCAGAAGAATTTGGTTTATTAGGCGTCTTCATCTTGTTTATTATTTATATTGCCCTCATTATTCGATGCCTATACATTGCACTGCATGCCAGTTCTTCATTTGAAAATTTAGTTGCAAGTAGCATTGCCTTACTTTTTTCTATGTATGCTTTTATCAATATTGGCATGGTAGTTGGTTTACTGCCAGTTGTGGGAGTGCCATTACCGCTTGTTAGCCGAGGAGGCACTGCACTGATTAGTACATTAGCAGGATTTGGTTTAATTATGTCGATCCAAGCACATAAACGATTATTACAGTAATCACGCAATGTAACCCTGGATCAAGATCACAATCATCAACCTAACAAGCCTGACTCAATTCATATTGGATGATGCGTATTTTAAAAACACAACCTGTTTGAAACAGTATATCTTTATTATCAGCTCTATTATTCAGCATGAATAATCGACTATCTCAGCAAACAATCAAACAGGATTCTTCAATATCATCGCTCAATATTACAAAGTAATCGTCTTTTAATCTTTATTCTCTAAATCATGTTGCCTTATTGCATCAGTCTCGATATATTAAAGAGAATACCTAGAGCGCTTATCTTAACGAATTCTAGCATACTGTTTTTTAGCCAACACTTGCGCAATCTCACGTGATGGAAAAATTAAAGCAGATAACGCATACCCGTAGACACAGCCGCTATCTAAACCAATCACATTGGGTCGCTCTATGAGACCTCTAGCAGCCCAATGACCAAAGACAATTAATTTATTCTCTTCATAAAAATCAAACCATGCTGGATCGCTTGCTCGGTGCAAATTAACGCCTTGTCCATCCCAAGTTCGAATATTCGTTAAAATTCTTGTCTCAGTATCTTTCGGGTGCAGTCCTGGCTGTAAACCAGCATGTACCGCTATAAAATCATGTGTTTCAATGTAAGTTGGCAACTGATAAAGCCACGTTAACCAATCGGTTTTATTTTGCATAATTTTATATTCAAAATTAGAAAACGGTTTAAAATCATCCTGCTTTAATCGATTTAATAACCAATACTCATGATTACCGATTACCATTTCAAATTCAGATTTTTTGACAAATTGTAGTGTTGCATAGGAATGAGGTCCTTTCCTAATGACATCACCTAATAAAATGATGCGATCTTGTTCTTTTTTATACTGTATTTTTTCTAATAATAAATGTAATTCATCTAGACAACCATGAATGTCACCTATAATAATCGTTCTTTTTTTCATGATGTTAAATTCCACATAACACTTTATTCACTTAGTTTTTTAATAACATGCGAGACAGCTATCAAACCAAATGTAGCTGTTACCACAACACTCGATCCCAATCCAGTAGCACAGTTCATTCTGACATCCATTGCATTCTTTTTATTATAACAAATCGATTGATCTTCAGTAGGGTAGACAATCGCTTGCGTTGAAAAGACGCAATCTACAAAAAAACGTTGACGCTTATTCACAGGCCAATGATATTTTTTTTTAATTGTGTTTTTATTTTTCTAGCTAATGGGTCTTGAATGGTTCGACCCAGATCATCAATATAAATTTGCGTTGGATCTTGTTTTCCTCCTGAGCTGCCAATTGTAATTAATCGAATTTTTTTTTGTCGGCAATAAGCAATAAGCGCAGCTTTAATACGATAATCATCTATCGCATCAATGATATAATCCACAGAGTCATTGATTAACTGATCTATATTAGACTCTAATAGAAAATCAAAAATACAATGGACTTGACAGTCTGGATTAATAGTCTGAATGCGATCAGCCATCACTTGAATTTTAGATTGCCCGATTGTATTGGTTAAGGTATGAATTTGTCGATTCATATTCGTAATACAAATTTCATCTAAATCAATGAAAGATAATTGTCCAATGCCTGTGCGCGCAAGTGCTTCTGCTGCCCATGACCCCACGCCTCCTAATCCAGCAATCATCACATGACTACGCTGCAAAGTTTGCATGACTGATTGACCATAGACTCTTTGACAGCTATCAAACTTTACATTTGACACAATAAATCCTCATATATTCTTCGAGATGATGCATCCTTTCATGACAGGATCAAAATAAAGCATAAACTGATGAAATATCTTAAAAAAAGTACTGGCAATCATGCTTTCATTGAATAATGTATGAAGTATAGCAAATCATGGCATACAATCCCATGATTTGCGACAAAAAACCAGATTCTTAACGCAATACAATACAATACAATACAATACAATACAAACGATTATCTTCCAGCATAGCTTTTAAAAAAAATCATAATGAAGGAACTTTTTTCATTTCTTCCTATCTAACCTGGTAATAAACAGCTATTGATGTATCAATAAGCAATCTCAATCAATATATTGAAAGGTATGCTATACTATGAAAAATCTTACTCTGAATATGATGATATTATATTTTTGTATGCATAGCAGCATGCAAGCACAAATCTTGAATGTCAACACAGACAATAAGGTAGATCCTACTTATAAAGAAGTCATCTCTGAATCTGACATTCTAATAGGCACATTAGCCATTCTTAGAAGCTATCTATCGATTGAAGTAGCTGAATTTGCTGAATTATTCATCAGCGGAGCTACGATATCAACGATCATATTATTAATGGCATCATGCATCCCTAAAACTGTATTAAATTCTAAAATAGGACAAACACCTGCACTTTTCATCAATATGGCTTCCTTAGCCAGTGGCATGCTACCTTCGGTCACGATAGAAGCTATCTCAAAATATATTCAATATTTACCTTTTATAACGCAAATGCATGATTTTTTATTAAAATACAATAAAGTCGTGACAAAAGCAGATATTAAAAAACTAAACAATCAATTTAATATCGATTATCAAACAGCTGCGTCTTATGTTGATGTCTATGATCTCGATGCACAAACTGTATTACATACACTGTGGCACCAACGTTTAGAGCATAATTTATCTAGCGCATCGCAAGATACAAACACGATGACTTACTGGATTAAAATGGCTTTATCTTATTTCCCTATTCAAAATTATATTGGCACACTGATGACTTTTTCTATTGCTTATTTTTTCTCAAAACAAGAAATAAAAGCAATCCCTATCCTGCTTTTGATGATCACTTCCGCTACAATACAAAGTTTGATTCAAAAAACATTCCAAATGACTGATAGCGAATTATATGGTGATCTTCATCAACTACAAGATACAAAAAAATATTATCAACAAAACCAGATTTGGCTCCAGTTTTTATCAAAAAAAAACAATATACGTGATTTAGAAAAAAGTTTGAAAGACAAAAAATAACAACTGATACTGTTGCAATAAAACACGAAGGCGTCTCTTCATTTTGAGTTCGCCTTAATCATAGCTCACGTAATATCAATCATCGCTTTAAAATTCATACATTGCGTTGCATGATAAGGGATATTTTTCAATCATTCAGATAAGGTCACGATATCAAAATAATATCAGCATGTCATATACCGTGAAAAATAGATCGCTTGATGATTGACTTTGTACTGTGCGTTGATTCAACTGACATTGCATTGCACACATATCATCAATGAACATCTTTTATTTATCTAGAAAACGTATATTTTTCTCGGCGAATTGATTTTGACGTAAAGCCATTAGCCTTAAGCCACAGTAAACTATCATCAATCATCGGAGGTGAACCGCACAAATAAATAATGGTATTATTTGGATTTAATGCAAGTGATTCAAAACGTTGTTGCACATACCCTATATATTCACCTTGATCTTGGTTAATAACAGATTCTTGACTAAAAAATAATTCAAAATCAGCTCGATCAAATACATCGCATATTTCACGAAAAGCAAGATCATAAAATAAATCAACTCGATGTCGAATACCCATTAAAATATTCAATTGTCCCCCTGCTTGAAGCCAAGGTGATAATTCAGGCAACATGGCGCGATATGGCGCGACGCCTGTTCCAGTTCCTACAAAAACCAAACGCTGTGGCAACACATCCGGTAAAACTAAAACACCGGCAGGTCCTTGTAATATGAACTGTGTATTCAGTGGCACAGTTTGAAAATATTCACTAGCACGACCTGCTGGCAAACACTTCATGGCAATCTCTAATGTGTGTGTTTGATGATACGTTTTGACTGAAGATGCTAAACTATAACTTCGTTTATATTGCTGCCCTTTGTATTCAAAATGCAATGAGACAAATTGACCTGCTTTAAAAATAAAAGGTGTTTCATCTAGCACTTTAAAAGAAAGTGATAAAGTATCTTTCGCTAATGTTTCTCGACATATTAATTGAATACTATAAGTAGGTAAAGGCATGCGGTTAATTCTTCCCATCATTCATAAAAACCAACAAATCATTATAATAATGAATTTATTATACGACAAAAAAGTTGTATCTACTGATCTTTCCTACTGCATTGTTTCGCGTGACACTGCATTCAATGCACTATTTTAGTCCGGATATTTGCATCTTGCGTCATTGACTGACATACTGTTATCTTAATCTGATATAGGTAAACCAATTGAACCACTTAATGATCCATTTCAGCCTTATATTCAACGAAGCAATTTGTCAAACATAACTCATCAAACAGGCTTACCTTGAATCAAAATGAAAAAAACACTATCCGCTACTCAGATCCTACAAGATGTATTTCAATATACAACATTTCAATCACAACAAAAAGAAGTGATCGAACATCTAGCCCAAGGATCCAATGCACTTGTTATTATGGCTACAGGTAGCGGTAAAAGTTTATGTTATCAAGTGCCTACCCTCATGCGTTCAGGTGTCGGCATTATTATTTCTCCATTAATTGCTTTAATGCATGATCAAGTGAAACAATTACAACAGCATCATATTAAAGCTGCATTTCTACATTCTGACTTACCCAAGGAACAGGTGGAATCCATTGAATCAAAATTACTAATGGGTCAGATTAAATTACTCTATATTTCACCTGAACGTATTTTTAATGCTCATTTTTTTTATATCCTAACTCAAATCCCTATCGCATTATTTGCAATAGATGAAGCACATTGTATTTCAGAGTGGGGTCATCATTTCAGACCTGAATATACTAAATTATCCATTTTAAATCAAAAATTTCCAACAATACCTAAAATTGCCTTAACAGCTACAGCTGATCAAGATACTCAACGCGATATTATACATCAACTCAACTTGGAACCTGTTTCCATTTTTAAAGGGAGCCTCAAACGCCATAATATTTCATATCAAGTTTTAGAAAAAATTGACGAGAAAAAACAATTACTTGCGTTCTTAAAGAATCAACCAGCTCATCATTCTGGTATTATTTATTGTTTTTCAAGAAAAAAAGTAGATACGATTACACATTGGTTAATACAAAGAAATATCAATGCTTTATCATACCATGCAGGCTTATCAACGCAAGCACGTCAGCAAGCCTATCTAACCTTTCAGTCCGATAAATCTTCTGTCATGGTCGCTACCATCGCTTTTGGCATGGGAATACATAAGTCAAATATTCGATTTGTTGGACATTTAGATATACCTCGAAGCTTAGAAGCGTATCATCAAGAAACAGGTCGAGCCGGTCGAGATGGAAAGCCAGCTATTGCTTGGATGTTATATCATCCTGATAATGCTTTACTTTATCATAAGCACCTTATTTCAAATGCTGATCAAGTCAGCAGATTACATATAGAACAAAAAAAACTATTACTCATGACCGCTTGGTGTGAAACAGGTATATGCCGACAGCAAGCTTTACTTGCCTATTTTAATGAATGGAGTTCTCAATCTTGTCAACAGTGTGACCGATGTAAAACACCGATTCCTTTAATGAATATCACTGATCTAACACGTCAAGCACTCTCTAATATTTATCGTAGCCAGCAAAAAGCAACACTGACTGATGCGATTAATATATTACAAGGAAAACAAACATCGACTATTGTAGATCAAAGCTATCAGACACTATCAACTTTTGGAATCGGTCAATCACAGACCGCTATACAATGGCAAGTGATACATTGGCAGCTCATACTGTTTTCGTATGTCAAAATACACGGTGAACAACAAAATCAATTAGGCTTAACGGCATGGAGTAAAAAATTACTGCAATCAAACATCCCTTTTCTAATCCCTGTCAATTTGTACTCAAAAACAATACATCAATATGCACTAGCAACCCATATACTGACATTCACAGAAGAAATGTTAATTTTATGGAAAAAATTAAGAGAGTATCGCGATGATGTAGCGCACAATAATAGCTTCATTCACCAAATGATGCATGATCGCATACTACAAGATATCTGGCAACATCGTCCTACTTCTTTAAGAAAGATGGCACGTATTCCTGGATTAGGTCCTAAAAAAATAGAACAACATGGAAAACAAATTATAGAGATTATCATACAACATCATCAACAATACGCCATACATACGACATCAGCATTATAAAAAACGAATGGATACACCTAGATACCCAAGCGCTATGCTTCCATTTGATGCGGTTTATTTAAGCCATAAATAAAAATCAAATTGAATATTAAGTTGACAAAAAGAATAATAATCTACATACTACCCTCATTCATATCGCTTCACATACAATCACAGCATGCAGTATAAGGGTCTCTTTTTGGCGATTTATTTTTGTCATTTTCGTTGGATTCGTCGCAGTCAACAACATAACATTATTGCAGCGGCAGCTTATCGCGCGGGTGAAAAATTAATTGATTATACGAACAACAAAGTACATTTTTTTAAAAATAAAACAGATGTTCGTTTTAAAAAAATTCTACTCCCAAATCAAGCACCTCGGCAATTTATGAATCGAGAAATATTATGGAACCAAGTCAATCTCAAAGAATCTCGAAAAAATGCAAGATTAGCACAAGAAATTATCTTTGCATTACCTTCGGAGCTGACTCAAGCACAACAACATCATTTGATTTTAGAGTTTTCACAATATTATTTTGTTAATCAAGGTCTTTGTGCTGATATTTGTATTCATGATAGTGTTGATAAAATCAATCCACATACACACATCTTATTAACAACAAGGCATGTGGACTCAATGGGTTTTCAATTAAAGCAGCCTGAATGGCAAAAAAAAAAGTTTTTACTCTATATTCGGCAAGAATGGGCTAATTTTCAAAACTTACATTTAGCACAAGCACGTATTCATTTCCGCGTTGATCATCGACGACTCATCGATCAAGGTATTCAGCTTCAACCCATGCATCGTATGGCACTGAAATATCAAAAACCTGTCTTAACCACGATAAAAAAAAGAAATACAAAAAACCTATTGAACAATCCATCTCAAGCATTACATTATTTAACGTTAAAGCAAACTAGTTTTTCTATCGACACTTTACATCAGTTTTTAACCATGCAAACCAATAATCAAATAGATTACCAGTTACTCAAAAAAAAAATTTTACATTCTAAAGAGTGCTTAAAATTAGGGTTAGATCTCAAGAAAAACCTTCGATTTACAAGCCGGACTGTCATTAATACAGAATATGTTTTATTAAAAAATGCAGCTTATTTATCTCAAAAAAAACATGATAAGCATCATACAGCACACCAATCTCATCATACCTTAACAGACAATCAAAAAAAAGCAGTCCTGCATGCTTTACAAAACAGACAATTAATCTGTTTCAATAGCACGCAATTGGATGATTTAAAAAAAATAACACATAGTCTATGTGATCATTATATACAGACTCAACATCTCATTTATATCATCACCTTAACAGCAAAAATGCATCAAAATTTAAAACATCCACAACATACCATCTGTTATTTCACGCTCATTGATTACTTAATGCAATGGCAATATCATCAAAAACCCAATCAACCTGTTATCATCATATTACATGAAGCACATTGTATTGATTTGATACACATGGAACAATTAATCACTTCTTGTGTTTTTTTACAAGCAAAATTAATTGTCTTTAGTCATGCAGGGTTAAATAATTTACGAGATATTGATGCTGCATTTTGCGCGCTTATTGAACAAACTGGTTGTTTTCAAATACAACCAGATAATATTAGATATACGACGCAATCACATCATCAGCTTGATATTTTTTCAACAATACAATCCCAAAAAACCTTTTATGCTCATGCTAATACAACAGAAACAATCGAACATTTACTCAATGAATATACAGAACAATTAAAGATCAGAAAAACAAATCAAGTCATACTCATTGCTGCTCGAAATTTAGATACGCTGTTATTCAATGAACTCTATCGAAAAAAAAGAGTATGCCATGGCATATTACAATCCGGTTTATATTTAACAGTACGACCGTACACACAATTTGATTCAAACACAATGAATTCATCTCCTATCTGCTATAAATTGTTTGCGATTGGAGATCGTATTATTTTTAATCAAACTCATGATCGGTATCATATTCAAACTGGAGATTTTGGCACAATCAAACAATTAGAGTCGAATAGGGTAGCAGTGCAATGTGATCGTGGACATCAAGTCATTTTTGATCCCAATCAATATCAAACATTTGATTATGGCTATGCTGTGACTGCCTATCAAATACAACATCAAACGATCCCATATAGTTTGGTCTTTTTTAATAAAGCATTCGATAGCACAGGTGCGCAATTAGCTTTAACACGTCATACTCAACATGTGTCAATTCATTATAGTCGTCGTAGCTTTCATTCTTTAAAAGCATTACAAGAACATATTATCGACCGAAAACAGCAAGCTAGTTTTGATACATGGCAACAATTTTTTGCATTACGTCGCGGTTATTATATTCCATCACCTTCTGATACAGGCGCCTTTAGTTCCGATGAACAAAAAGTGTTATATCCTTGGATACGACATGAAATCATATTACGTTATTCTGCTTTATCAAATCAATACCGTCTCTTATATGAAGAAAAATTATTAAAATTAAAACAAGAAAAGCAACAATGGATAACGCATCGCCCTACAAAACAATCAAGATGGTCTCAATGGCTTCGTAACAAGAAAGTGGTCCCCTTGATTACATTATCTCAATGGGACAATCAATTCAATATCCTCAACAAGCAATATCAAGATTGCGCTGAACAAGTCAAAAAAAATACATTATCGAGTTGGCATGACTATGCAAAAATAGAAACTCAGCGGTTATTATCTGCTGATAAAAACACGCATCTTTTTTTTCAAACACAGCCGACGCATAGTGCAGAAACGCATATCTCTTCCACAAAAAAACAGAATAATACAGTACAAGGGTCATTAAATCATTTAATAGCACAGTACGATGTTCAAACTTACTGGACGCTCATTGCAGCCAATACGTTATTATCTTATGCAACTGGCTCTAAAGAAAATCAAGATAATCCTTTAGATATTCCTTTTCAACGCTGTCTTCATCAATTAAAAAAATCAACTCAATTGCTACAGGTGAATCAAGCTGTTGCTGGCTTATTAATGCATGCACAAACTTGGCTGGAAAAAAAACAAAACTTTCAAACACTTTATCGTCATCATCCTATATTCACAGCACTACTCAGTGAGTATTATTGTTTACAAATTTGTATGTTGAATGAGCATTTAAATCCACTATCTGATTTTTTTATATCGATCAAACAGTCATCTTTGAAAAAAATTGTCAATCCAAGCATCAATCTAGAACAACCTATCCAGTTAAAATTCACTCAATGGCCTCATCAATTTCTAACACCGGCAGGATTAACGATCATGCAATCATTACATCAATTATCAATCCATTCGAGATCTTATCAAAAAAATCGTACGTTGAAATATACTGAGATTCAACGTCGGTAAGATGAAGTCGAACTGTTAGACATGTTACGATGAAAAAAGATTATTGAATAAGTAGGGAATCATCAAAATTGCGATATTTTTTTTTCCAAGCAAGATGCCATTCAGTTAATAGGTCATAAGGCATACTCGCTGCAATAAAAAAGCCTTGAGCCATATCACATTCTAACTGTTGCAATAACTGCCATTCTCCATACGTTTCAACCCCTTCAGCAACTGTATTGAGGTTTAATTTTTGAGCTAAGGTTATATTAGAAGATACAATAGCTTGCTTTGTCGATTCATGTGTCATTTGATGTACAAAAGATCGATCTAATTTTAATTCTGAAAAAGGGATTGTTTCTAATTGTTGTAAATTAGCATAACCTGTTCCAAAATCATCAATTGATAATAAAAAGCCTTTTAGTTTTAAGCGTGCAATCACACTGAGTAAACTATAGGATTGATTAAGTGCTAAATTTTCTGTGATTTCTAAAATAACTTGATGTGTCTGCAGACCATAATAGGACACTAATTCTAATAATTTATCCGGCAATTGTGTATCTTCCAGCATCACTGGAGACACATTAACGGATAAAGTAAAGGCTGTTTCTTGTTGACATCGCGTATGAAATTGATTGAACAGCGTATGTAATTGTTGCCAAGTCAGCTGATTAATCAAGGCATTTTTTTCTAATAAAGGAATAAAATCAGAAGGTAATATCCAACCTTGGCTCGGATGTTTCCAGCGTGAAAGCGCTTCAACAGACATCCATAATCCATTTTTCAATGAGACTTTAGGTTGATACCATGTTTGAAATTGATGAAGATCCAAAGCTTCTTGCAATTCATTTTTTGAAAATACATTAGAAAATCGTTCAGGATGGCGTTTTTTTGATTTAGTTAAATAGTTTTCTAACAAGATTGCTATTTTATTCGCCGTAATCGGCTTGTTCACTTTGGGTAGAACATCAATATCATATTGTTCAACAATATTTTCTACAATATGAATTATTTTTTGATCCATTCCACTAGCAATCGCCACAGCACGACAAAAATTTTGCTCTGCAGCATATCGAATAAATTCAATACCATCCATTTCAGGCATATCTAAATCACTAATGATAATATCAATAGGTTGATCTAGGCTTGCCAATAATTCTAATGCGGCTTGTCCATTGGCGGCAGATAGAACAGATGGACTTCCTAATGCTCCTAATAGCTTGACTGCCATTTCTCTTTGAAAACGCACATCTTCTACAATGAGAAAACTAAGCTGTTGAATGATCATGTTCATTTATTTTGCAGCTGCAGGATCAAATTCCACCATATAACGAATGGTTGCTTCTAATTCTTCATCACTACAATCTGTACATAATCCTTTCGGTGGCATAAGTCCAATACCTGTAATGACAATTTCAAGCAAGCCTTTATAACCGTTTTTTGCTTCATCTAAACGTTTTTTCCAAACTGCTTTATCATTAATTTTAACTGCCTTGAAGGCGCCATTTTCATGACAAGCTGTACAATATTTTTTATAGATTGCAGCTGCCGCCATCGGTTCTCGGTCAGCTTGGGGAGGAATATAAGCATTTTTTGCACAGGCTTCTCCTTTAACACAAATAGTATGAGACGATTTGATACGAGATTCAATCAGTTGACGTGTTATTTTATCTGGTTCAAGCGATAATCCCCAACTAGAGATAGAGCCTAAAAAAACAATCGATAATATGGATATCAAAATAGTATTATTTTCAAAAAAAGACATAGCTTCCCCTCAAAGCTTTAAACACATTATTTAATCAAAAATAATGATAATAGATTCTGAATTTTAGATGAATTAACTATAATATAAATCATGCCCTTAAAAAGGATATAGCTTGTAATTCCTATGAACACTATAACATATTTCAATCATAAACAGCATCATAGATCAAACAAGTTTAAATTGATGTTTACTTGCAATCGATTCAAGTGATACAGTATAGTGTCATGGTTTCTCATGACACTATAGAGGATATAAACCACTCATAGCTCAGCTGGATAGAGCGCTGCCCTCCGGAGGCAGAGGTCAGAGGTTCGAATCCTCTTGAGTGGGCCAGCCCTGTCTATGGCATACGATATATCAACATCATCCATCATTTTTCAGACAATCTCTGACATAGACTGTCATAGATCATCTAAAGAATAAAGTTGCAAGGCCAAAAAAACAACAAAATCCCACAGCATCTGTAGTGGCCGTTAAAATAACAGTCCCTGCCACGGTAGGATCAACTTTAAAATACTGCAATAGACTTGGGATAGATGCTCCTAAAATCACAGCAATACTTAAATTAATTAACATCGCTAATGCTAATACACCGGCTAATAGTAAGTTTGAAAACCAAAACCAAATCAATAAACTCACAATAGAACCCCATATTAATCCATTCAATAATCCAACTTGTAATTCACGTCCTAATAACCAACGAATATTGCCAGAGGTCACTTGATTTTGCGCAATAAGACGTAACATCATGGTCATCGCTTGACATCCGGCATTGCCTCCCATGCTAGCGACAATTGGCATTAATATAGCTAAAACAATAACTTGCTCTAATGTATCATGAAAAAAATTAATGACACTAGAAGATAAAAAAGCAGTCAAGAGATTTACACCCAACCAAATTGATCGACTTTTTGTTGTTTTCCAAGCACTAGCAAAAGCATCTTGGCAGTCATCCAAACCAGCCATATTTAATACAGTATTATTTGCTTCTTCTCGAATTAAGGACATCACATCATCAATGGTAAGACGCCCTATAAATTTTTTATTGCTATCAATCACAGGGGCTGACACAAATCGATGACGCTCAAACGTCGTGATAATTTCTTGTTGTTTTGTCAGAACATCGAATACAAAATATTCTATTTTCATCACATCCACAATCAAACAGTCAGCTGGTTTCGATAATAAAACAGCATAAGGCACAACTCCAATTAATACACCGACTTCATTGAGCACATATATTTCATCTAAAGGTGTTAATAAATGATGTGTTTTTTCATACTCATGTCTAAAATAATGCAAAACAGTTTGAATGGATAAATGTGGATTCACGCTTAACACATTGGTATCAATCAGTCGCCCAACAGTGCCTTCTGGATAAGATAAAACTTGCTTTACACGCATTTGATCTCTAGACGTCATACAGTCTAACACTTTGGAAACAATCGTATCAGGCAGTTGTGTTAATATATCTGCTAAATCATGACTATCTTGATCACTGAGGCTTTGAGCTAATTCTGCTACATTCATTGATTCTATAAAAAATTGCCTCACTTCTTCTGTCAAAGCGCTTAATACAGCCCCTTCTAAAGAAGAATCTAATAATTTCCATAAGACACTGCGATGTTTCGGAGGAGAGGATTCTAATAAATGAGCAATATCTTCTGCCGGTAATTGATTTAATAATTGGCGTGCTTCAGTAGGAACCTTGTTGGCTAAGTTGTCATTCAGCCAATTTAATTGCTGGGTTGTTAACAAAAGTTTTGCATTATTAGGCATCGTATTATTCACCGATTATTTGTGTATTTTTTATCCAGAATCGTATTTTTAATTTTATGGATTAACGAGATATCAGATGATGATATACATCAAGCTCATATTGAACGGCTATATTTTTTCTCAACAGGAGGATATCAGGTTATCAATATTATTCTATCACTTACATGATGACAGCGTCACGCTTAATACTGCATAGAGCTATACGCGCTTTTATAAAAAATTAGATGAATACTTCTTGTTTAATCATTTTTTGTTGCACTGATATGCGTTTTATCTGACCGCCTAATTGACTTATTTTTTTCTCTAAATCAAAATAACCACGATCCATATGATGAATATTCAAAATTTCACTCACATCCTCAGCCAATAAGCCTGCAATCACTAAACTGGCTGCTGCGCGTAAATCTGTTGCACAAACAGAAGCTGCTTCTAGTTTTTCAATACCTGTAATCCAAGCACGATTCTTTTTTAAATGAATACGTGCTTTCATTTTTATCAATTCTTCACAGTGCTGAAAACGATTCTCAAAAATATTTTCTTCTATATAAGCTGAGCCTTTTGCTACAGCATTCAAGGTACAAAATTGCGCTTGAACATCCGTTGCAATCCCTGGGTAAGGCGCTGTTTTTATATTCACAGCGCGCGGCTGATGATTCCGCATATCTAATCGAATAGACTGTGGAAATATTTCAATATCTGCACCTGTTAATTTCAAAACATGTAATATAGATTGCAAATAACGAGGGTTGATATCAGTAATATGAATGCATCCTCGTGTTGCGGCAGCAGCAATTAAATAGGTACTCGCTTCAATACGATCTGACATAATATGGTAATGAGTAGAATGCAATCGTTTTACCCCTTCAATCGTAATTTTTTGCGTCCCATGACCTATAATTTGAGCACCCATTTGAATTAAACAATTCGCCAAATCAATAATTTCAGGTTCTTTTGCTGCATTATGAATCACTGTTTTGCCTTTAGCTAAACTAGCTGCCATCATAATATTTTCTGTACCTGTCACACTCGTTAACTGCATGACAATATTAGCGCCTGTCAATTTTTTTGATTTACCAATAATCCAATCATTTTCAATGTATATTTCAGCCCCCATTGCTTTCAATCCTAAAAGATGCTGGTCAATAGGTCGTTGGCCAATAGCACATCCACCAGGGAATGGGATTTTAATCTGCCCAAATCGACTCAGCAAAGGGCCTAACAATAAAATAGAAGCACGCATTGTTTTCACTAAAGCTTCAGGTGCGTGATAGCCTGTGATATGGCGTGCATCCATTACTATTTCTGTTTCATTTTTTGTATTAATCGTAACGCCTAAAGCACGCAGTAACTGGATCATGGATTGTATATCTTGTAATGGTGGGATATTGTTTATATTTAAACTACCATCACATAATAACCCTGCAGCTAAAATAGGGAGTGCTGCATTTTTTGCACCATGAATAGAGATCATGCCGCTTAATGCTCGCCCTCCTTGAATTAATAATTTATCCATTAAATAGCATTACTCAGTGTCACGTTTTTCCCACTCATCTGGTGTAAATAATTGCATTGAGACTGCATGAATACAACCTTCCGCGATGAGTGAATTAAGATGCGCATAGATTGCTTTTTGGCGCTGTAGTGCCGATTGATTTTGAAAACTACGATCAATCACAGTTAATGTTAAATGACAAGATTCTCCTGTCAAAATAATCCTAGCCTGCGGTATTTTTTTTTCAAGAAATAGTTGTAATTCATCAGAGGTCATATTATTTGAATTCCATTGACATATCGCACGTAGCATTTACCTTAAATGAATGCTCAGTAGATCTACCCAATATCACTCACTCATAAAAAATGAAAAAGTAAGGAATAATCAAAAAATCAAAAAATTATTTCTATTCTATATTCTAACAGCATACAGACTATTTTCAACATATAGCGCTCTGAAAATAGAAGAAAAAGAGGATTATTGGTTACAATATCTTGAATCAATTCAGTGATTCTCTTTATATTAACTGTAATATAGCACAGAGAGGTTATTTTGCATCCTTAAAGATCATTCACATGATGCGATCTTATTCATTTTTCACTGCATATCCATTATGTTGAAAACAACGCTAGGCATGACATCAAAAATGATCTACGATGCTTGTATTGTACACATAATAACGATCAATCTATTGACTGATTGATATACACGATGGGATTCTTGCTTATGATAAAAAAAAAACCAATACTGTTTATTTTAGGTAACGGTTATGTCGCAAAACATCTTAATCAATTATTTAAACCATTAAATTGGACTATTTTTCATACATCTCGACAAATGCTACCCAATACAATAGAGACACAACAAGCAGGCCATCAATTAATTCACTTTGATCACCCGAAAGTCAAACAATATTTACATCAAGCAGATGCTATTTTAAGTACTATTCCACCCAATACTACTGAAATCGACCCTGTATTATCAACCTATATAGACAGCTTAAAAAATAGCACATCTCCTTGGATTGGCTATTTATCGTCTACCGGTGTATACGGAGATCATCAAGGACAATGGGTACAAGAATCTTCACTCTGCACGCCGCTCGATACAACACATATCAAACGTTTTGCTGCTGAAAAGGCATGGTATGATTTATATACATATTATCAAATCCCGATACATGTGTTTCGTATTTCCGGCATTTATGGGCCAGGCCGTAATGCATTACAAGATATTCATCACGGGAAATCCTTTACAGTCTACAAGCCTGATCATTTTTTTTCACGAACTTATATTGACGATTTATGTTATGCCCTCTTACAATCTATTTTGCAGCATACGCCAGGAGAGATATATAATATAGCCGATGATTTGCCTTGTCCACTACATACGGTACATCACTTCGCTTGCCAATTACTACAACGCCCTCCTCTGACATCTTATACGCTAGATGAAGCGCCTATTTCACAACGTGCCTGCGAATTTTTTGCAGCAAACAAAAAAATTAGTAATCAAAAAATCAAAACGAAATTAAATATACAATGGAAATATGCCTCTTATAAAGAAGGATTACAACATATTTTTAATACAGATTTTCATATCGAAAAAACCCATGTCAACACATAAAATCAAACCATATCCTTTTTTTCAATCAGTCACGCAACTCAAACTTGCATATCAGATATTGAAGGATGATTGATCATGACATTGCTCTTAAAAAAAACATCCAACATATCATACAATCAAATGATTTGATATTTGACCAATAGACTCCATTGACTTTTTGCGCTAAATTTGAGACTGTGTATGCCAAACACAAATCAGTTGAACAGAAAACTTAATGCCTCGATACGCTGACGGTTCAACTTTTTACATGACTCATTCAATACATAATGGATATCACTGATGGCTATAGAATTACCACCACTACCTTACCCAAAAAATGCGCTTTCACCACATATTTCAGAAGAAACATTAAGCTTTCATTATGATAAACATCATCAAACGTATGTGACCAATTTAAATCAATTGATTCAAAATACACCGCATAGCGATCAAACATTAGAAACGATTATTCAATCAAGCCAAGGTCCTATTTTTAATAATGCAGCACAAGTTTGGAATCATTCGTTTTACTGGAACTGCTTAGGTCCTACTGGTGGTCGTAACCCTTCTAATCAATTAGAAAAAAAACTCACTGAAACGTTTGGCAATCTTGATGCATTCAGAGAACAATTTACAACACAAGCTTTGAAAAATTTTGGCTCAGGATGGACATGGTTAGTTGAAAATAAAACAGGTCAATTAGTGATTACTAATACTAGTAATGCTGGCTGTCCACTCACTGACCACCAAAAACCTTTATTAACGTGTGATGTATGGGAGCATGCTTATTATATTGATTATCGTAATGCACGCCCAAAATACCTGAATGCTTTTTGGAATTTAGTAAACTGGGATTTTGTTGAAAAACAATTGAATCATGCCTGATCACAAGGAATAACCTTTAGGTTTTATCTGATTTACCAGATTAAATCATCAGGAATATCATATCCAGCATAAGGATCTTCATCTGGTATATCGATCTTTTTTTCTGTATTGCAGTGATTTACAATCACTGCTGCAGGCATTTTAGCCGCAATTTTTAAAGCAATTGAACTAGGCAGCAAGACATATTGATCGATATCAATCGAAGCGATGGTGATCATGCCGCGAACAATATCCTTTATTTGCTGCTGAGACAGATATAATGTTTTAATTTTATGATCGTGCGCAAAACGATAGGGCACTGTTGTATCTGTTCGCGTAATCGCATGATCTTTTACCCACTGCCTCACTTCTGCTATAATCGCTTTTTCTTTTCGCTCTGCATTTTTCTGTTGATTTAAAGCTTTATCTCGTTCTTTTTTTTGCAAAATAGTCTCATTTAAGAGAGATTTTTCATCATCAATTTTTGCATGAGGATTTAATTTTTTTTGTTTAGCATATTTTTTTTTTTCAGTTCTTGCACGCTGATGCTGTGATTGCGTAGCAGCCCCTGATTTTAATAATTGATCTCTTAATGACACGAGTAAACCTCTTTTTTATTGCACTAAAAAGTCATTTCATGGATATCAGCTTACCATCTTAGATTACAATAAATCATCGATTAACGCATCACATAATCAGTGATCCATTTTTCCAACACATCAATCCATACTGTTTGCGCATTTAAACAAGGGATTAAAATAAGCTCTTCTCCTCCAGACTGAACAAAGTGTGCGTTCGCTACAATCTTAATTTCTTCTAAAGTTTCTAAACAATCGGCTGTAAATGAAGGGCACATCATGAGTACCTTTTTTTTTCCTAGCTTTGCTAATCGGCTGAGCACTGTCAACACATCAGGCTCTAACCATTTAGCTCTCCCTAATCGAGATTGAAAAGCAATAGAATACTGTGAAGAGATTAATCCAGCTTTTAAAGCAAAAGCTTCGGTTGTTTTTAATACTTGGTAACGATAACATGTTTTGTGCGCTATAGAAGCTTTTGAGCAACATTGAGTCTCGCGTAAACAATGAGAATCAGTCGGATCAGCAAGGCGAAGCGCTCTTTCAGGTAAGCCATGATAACTCAATACGACATGATCAAAAGATTGTTCTAACCAGGGTTTTGCAGAAGCTATTAAAGCATGGATATAATCAGCCTGCTCGTAAAAAGGTGGCTGTATATGCACATGCCAGGATAACGATAAATGCGTGATTGTTTTCTTTAAAGCCAAATTAGCTGATTTTACAGTTGATTCAGCATAATGCGGATATAATGGGATCATCATTAAATGCTTCAAGTTTGGTTGTTGTTTTTGAATTATGTGACATACTTTTGCTATAGAAGGCTCAGCATAACGCATTGCAAAATAAATAGGTATATTTGAACACCGTTCAGAGAGTGCAGAATGCAAAGCTTCCGTGTAAACTAACAAAGGAGATCCTTCTTTCATCCAAATACTTTGATAGGCTGCTGCAGATTTTTTAGAACGAAAAGGCACAATTAAACACCAAACTAAGATCCATCGAAGCCACTTTGGCACAGTAATCACATCAGGATCCATCAAAAATTCAGTCAAATAAGCCTTTACATCTTTGATATTTGGAGATTCTGGTGTACCGAGATTCATGAGTAAAACTGCAGTTGACATGATTATGTACATTTCTCGATTGGATTATTGATTGCTTGAAAATAATGTTTTACATCTTGAATATCTTTTGAAATAGCTTTTTTTAAAGCTTCAATGGACTGAAATTGTTTTTCATCTCGTAAATATAATAAAAATTCTAATGTGATTTCATGATGATATAAGTTTCCTTTAAAGTCAAATAAATAAGCTTCTACTGACATTTTTTTTTCTGTTTTTATTGTGGGGCACACACCTATATTGACAATCGCTTCATATTTTGTTGAAGCATAGTATGCATGCGCAATAAAAACACCTTGAAAAGACAGATTTGATACTTTAATGTGTAAGTTTGCTGTTGGAATATTTAATAATGCTTGGCCCATTTTTTGACCGGTAACGACGCGCGCTGTTAAGGTATACGGTCGGCCTAATAAAGGAGGAATTGATTGAAAATGATGCTGCCGTAATAGCGTTCTAATCTGCGTACTACTAATGCGTTTTTTCTGATATAAAATTGAGGCGACCCGGTGTACAATAAAATAACCTAATCGATGAAACTGCATTAATAAATCATAGTCCCCTGCTCGATTACAACCAAACCGAAAATCATCTCCTATAATTAAGGCTTTAATGGCTAGCTTTTTAATTAAGATATCTTGAATAAAAGCGTTTGCGGTTAGTTTTTTAAATGAAGCACATAGCGGCTGATAAATAACCACATCAACACCCCACTCTGCTAATTTTTTCATTTTCTCTCGAAATGAGCTTAATCGCATAGATAAGTCATGATACAAGGTTGATTGAGATTTTTCGGGTTCAAAAATAATAATCATAGCTTGAGTATGATGCTTTTTGGCTTTGATAATAAGCGCTTTCAATAAAGCTTGATGACCTAAATGTACGCCATCAAAATGGCCTATAGTCAAAACGCCACCTGTTTTCAGGTGATTGACATGATGAATACCACGAATAATTCTCACTAAAATCCACTTAATTTATAACTAGTCTATAATACAAGCTATCTTAGCATATTCTTTGCGCAGGCTACCATAGGCAGAGGGACTATTTGAAAATCGAAAGCAGATAACTAATCATGCAATTTAAATCAGTTCTATATTTCATACTGAAAACCACTAAAAAAATATAATATTGAATTTTAAATCAAAATGATTGAAATCTTTTAAGTTCTTCTTCACATCTTCGATGTAAAAAACCAACGCTGTTTCTTGAGTCTAAATACTCCTCGTATCCTAGAAAGAGATACTTATCATTGAGGTTCAATTTTAAAGGAACATGAACCCCATGCTTTTTATAAAGAATTAATGTAGTTACAGGAATTTCTTCTACTTTATCGTCAATTATAGGCCCTTGATCATTCAAACAACGCTTACCATCTTCACAGAGATAACAAGAACAAAGGTTACTCTTAATACAACTTTCACAGCAACAACGTTTGCCAATCAGATGTTTATAGGCAGAAATACCTTCAATACAACAGAGTATTGTCTAACCTTCTTCAGATAAATATATTAAGTAGTTATCTGAGATACCACTTAACCTGCAATATGACAACGTCACTTTGTTGGCTGGATTATCAGTAAAATATTTAATATAACGAGAGTCAAAAGGCAATTCAAAAGAATCAGAAGAGTTAGAAAGGTTATCAACTGTAGCAAAACGCGTTAATTTCGATTTACCTACACCTGCAATGGCTTGATTAAATAGTAAAAAAGTACTTATAATCAACAATCCTAAGCAGAGAGTTTTCGATATTTTTTGATACATACTCAACCTATTATTTTAAAAAATTGATTTAAAAATTAAAAAGAGAATAACAATAAATACTGACATGATATAGAAAAACGACTGGGTCTGTCAAAAATAAGATTGATGCACAATAAAATTACCTAATTGATGCAATTGCACTAATCAATTCATCATCCTCCGTTCGATTACAATCAAATCGAACATCATCTCCTATAATTCAGATTTTAATAGCTAGCTTTTTAAATGAAGAACATAGCGATCGATAAATCATCACATCACAACCTCACTCTGCTAATTAATACAATATTGAATTTTAAATCAATAATGATAGCAATCTTTAAAATGATTCTTTATTTCTTGGAATGAATAAACTGGTTTTTTTGCTTGTTTTTAGATGCAGGTCGTAGGTTTTCAAGAAAGAAATCTCACAATTGTCCAGCTTTAAAGGAGAATCAGCTACATTCTTTTTATAAAGGGTTAATGTAGTTCTAGGTTGGCCTTTTATAGGTTTCTGGTTATAATAATAAGGGTTGTCATTCCGACAGTGCAAACACAGACAACTTATCATACAGCGTTCACAAAAACAACACATGCCAAGCAGACTCTTATATTTATCAATACCTTCAATACAGTAGAGTTCAAAATTTTCTTCAAGAGAGCACACTAAGTAATTGCCTGTGATATCCAATACCTTGCAATATGGCAACGTCACTTTGTCGACTGGATTATCTTCATCCTCAAGAGTAAAATATTTAATATAACGAGAATCAAGAGAAAATTCAAAAGAATCAAAAGAATTAGAAGAATCAAAAGAATTAGAAGAATCAGAAGAATCAGAAGAATCAGAAGAATCAGAAGAATCAGAAGATTTAGAAATGCTATCAACTGTAGAAAAACACCTTAATTTCGATTGACCCCCTTCTGCAGTATCATGCGTTAATTTCGGTTGACCCCCTCCTGCAATGGCTTGATTAAATAGTAAAAAAGCACTTATAGTCAACAATCCTAAGCAGAGAGTTTTCGATATTTTCTGGTACATACTCAACCTATTATTTTAAAGAAGGCCTATTCAACCATGAAGTGCAATACCTAAAGGTTTTTCTATTCTTCGCATAACTTCGTTAGGTATTCGATAGTTTAACACTTTTCTAGATCTATTATTGAGTGCTTTTTGAATCGCTAAAATCTCATCATCTTCTATGTCTATAAACTCCGTTTTCTTTGGCAGATATTGACGAGATAATCCATTGGTATGCTCATTTAAACTTCTTTCCCAAGAAGCATAAGGTTTAGCAAAATAACATTTT
>JAAOIJ010000125.1 GCA_015163815.1 Endozoicomonadaceae bacterium | reverse complement strand
TCATTTTAAAAAAAATATTTATAAATCAAGGCATCTTGTTGAAAATTTATTTGCTAGATTAAAACATTTTAGAAGTATTTCAACTCGTTTTGATAAGCTAGCTAGGAATTTTAAAGCGATGATTTATATTGCGTGTGCTATTATTTGGGTGAATTCAGAATGAGGATACGCCCTAATTATAAATGATTTTCAGATTGAGGGCGCGCTCTAGCAACTAAGAGTTTAATTACAAAGATTCCAGCTGATCATAATTATCAATAGATACTCCATTTTCTTTAGCAAACTGAACTAACTCATGCTGATTTTCATTTCGATAATATTTATTTTTATACACAATACGTTGAATGCCGGCAGCAATCATATTTTTAGTACATTGCGAACAGGGCGCATGTGTAACATACGCAGTTGCTTTATCAATAGAAATACCCATTCTAGCCGCCCAAATTACTGCATTTAATTCAGCATGAATCTCATGCACAGCAGACCAAGCTTTATGTTCTGAACTATTTTGATCAAAAAATTGAGAACAGTTTAACCAGCCAGAAGGCGTGCCATTAACGCCTGTTGAAAGAATGCGGTCATTTCTGACCAACAAACAAGCAACATGTATTGATACACATTTTGAAAACTCAGCCATTTCACAAGCCATTTTTAAATAAATACCATCTTTTTTTGATTGACCCATGATAACTCTATCTTGATAATTCATTTTTACTTCTCAAACGGCATGCGTATTGAAAGATGAGAATAAGATTTAAAATTTCATATTTTGCGTATATTCCTACAATTTAACAGAAAATGAAATAAATTTATTCGATCTTTTGCTTTTTTTTTGTTAGAATCCTGAAGATGTTGTTTTTATCTTTCAATCTTGTAAATGGCTGGTTTTCATGACGCGTTATATTTTCGTCACTGGCGGTGTCGTTTCTTCTCTAGGCAAAGGCATTGCATCTTCCTCAATCGGTGCCATTCTTGAAGCTAGAAATCTCAATATCACTTTTTTGAAATTAGACCCTTATATTAATGTTGATCCTGGCACAATGAGCCCTTTTCAACATGGAGAAGTTTTTGTCACTGAAGATGGAGCAGAGACTGATTTAGATTTAGGACATTATGAACGTTTCGTTAACACTAAAATGAAACAATTTAATAATTTTACAACAGGGCGAGTCTATGAAGAAGTTTTACGAAAAGAACGGAAAGGCGAATATTTAGGCGCAACTATTCAAGTTATTCCACATGTTACCGATGAAATTAAAAAACGAATTATAGCAGGATCAGGAACAGCTGATGTCGTACTCATTGAAATTGGTGGAACAGTAGGAGACATTGAATCGCAACCTTTCCTGGAAGCCGTTCGACAGCTTGTAATGGAATTTGGTCCTCAGAAAGCAATGCTCATTCATTTAACATTAGTGCCAAAAATCAACAGTAGTGGAGAAATTAAAACAAAACCCACTCAACATTCTGTTAAAGAATTACGCTCAATTGGATTGCAGCCTAACATTTTAATATGTCGCTCATCAGAACATATTAGTCTGTCAGCTCAGAAAAAAATATCACTTTTTACTAATGTACAAGAATCAGCAGTTATTTCACTACCTGATGCTTCATCAATCTATGAAGTTCCATTAATGTTATCTGAGCAAAAAGTAGATCAGTTAATTTGCGATCAACTTCAAATTGAATGCCCTATCGCTAATTTATCTGAATGGCGACACGTCATGAAACAATTACGAAACCCAAAGCATAACATCAAGTTGGCAATGGTTGGGAAATACCTTGATTTATTAGATGCTTACAAGTCTCTAATAGAAGCAATTCAACATGCAGGACTACAAACACAAACACAAATTGATATTGTTTATATTGATTCAGAATCATTAACATCCAACAAGCTTGATGTATTCAATACTGTAAATGCTATTTTGATACCTGGCGGTTTTGGCCAGAGAGGCATTGAAGGTAAAATTCTTGCTGTTCAATATGCTAGAGAAAATAATATTCCTTTTTTAGGTATTTGCCTAGGCTTACAAGTAGCTGTTATTGAATATGCTAGAAATCAAGCCAATCTTACCCATGCCAATAGCACTGAATTCAATCAGAATACAACATACCCTGTCATCGCTCATATGAAAGAATGGATAACACATAGCGGCGATATTGCAACTCGAAATGAACAACATGACTTGGGCGCTTCTATGCGACTTGGCGGGCAAGTTTGTCAATTAACTGAACAGTCACTAGCTTATCAAGCTTATCAGAAAAATAAAATAATAGAACGACATCGACATCGATATGAAGTCAATCCACAATATACTGATCAATTAAAAAAAGCCGGCTTAAAATTCACAGGATTATCAGTCGATGATTCTTTAGTTGAAGTCATTGAAATCTCAAATCATCCTTGGTTTTTAGCTTGTCAGTTTCACCCTGAGTTCACCTCTACTCCTCGATACGGACATCCATTATTTACAGCTTTTATTATGGCGGCTAATGTACACGCTGGTCATGAATGTTCTCTATAAACTCATTTTAATTAACCTATAGGCAGCAGAAAATCAAACTTGATAAGGCCTGCTCTACACTGTATGGAAACTTTTTTTACATGAAACAATAAATCAAAAAAATAGACCACTAAAAATATTAATATTCAATCATTTAAAAAAAAATCATCGGGTTAAAATTGCGATTTGTTATTTTAGATGTAACCTCACACACTATTTCATTTCATTTAAATGAGAATCTAGCCGATTATTATTTTCCTTTATACAAAAAAAATGGTATAAATAGGCGTAGCGTCGGGTCTTCCCGATAAATCACACATATATCGACACAATGTTTTGGGTGCTTGTTGAATAGGCAAGTTGAATATTGGGATATATGGAGGCCTAACCCCTTAATTTGTTTTAGGAATAATTCATGTCTAAAGTGTCTATGCGCGATATGCTAAAAGCTGGCGTACATTTCGGTCACCAAACACGTTTTTGGAATCCAAAAATGGCGCGTTATATTTTTGGTGAACGTAACCGAATTCATATTTTAAATTTAGAAAAAACACTCCCTGCTTTCAATGATGCCATTAATTTTATTAGCAAATTGATAGCCAGTCGAAATAAATTACTATTTGTAGGCACCAAGCGTTCTGCTAGTAAAATTATTGCTCAACAAGCCAAACAATGTAACATGCCTTATGTTGATCATCGCTGGCTAGGCGGCATGTTAACCAACTATAAAACAATCCGTCAATCTATTCGTCAATTACGCGAACTAGAAACACAACGAGATGAAGGTGTCTTTGAGCGTTTCACTAAAAAAGAAGCCCTTATGAACATGCGCATGCTAGAAAAACTTGAGCGTTCCTTAGGTGGAATAAAAAATATGGGTAGCCTTCCAGATGCTTTATTTGTGATTGACGTTGACCATGAACATATTGCAGTGAAAGAAGCCAATAAACTGGGCATTCCTGTAATTGGTATTGTTGATACAAATAGCTCCCCTGATGGTATTGACTATGTTATTCCTGGTAATGATGATTCTTTACGTGCAATTGAGTTATACTCATCAACCATTGCAAACACAATCCTTGAAGCAAAACTAACGATTACGACTGAAAAAGAAGACATTCCAGAAACAAACGATCCATCAAAAAAAACAACGACTGAAAGTCAACCTGATAAAACAAAAAATTCGAAAGACATTAAAACAGACTCATCAAATATTCCAGTTACTGTAAAAAGTAAACTAAACACTAAAGTTGAACCTGATCAACAAAAAATAGAGTCTACAGTAAACAACGATAAAACGTCATCCAATCTTCAAGAAAAGAAAACAGACAGTCATATTGAGCCATCAACAGCACCGGTTAATTCGAAAAAACCAAAAGATAAGCCAACAGACAAAACAACCGACGTGACAGAAGAAAAAAAAGCTAAAAGCAACACAAGAAAACCGGAACCTAAAAAATCTGATACGAAAAAAGCAGATACATCTGATACAAAAAAACCTACAGATGACACTTCATCTTAACTAATCTGATCAATAAACTGTAGTATGAGAGAGCATGAATGCAACAAACACACCAAGCTCTCTCAATCTGTTAATACTAACCCAGAGGACAAAAAAACCATGGCTATTTCCGCTGCTTTAGTTAAAGAATTGCGAGAACGAACTGGTTTAGGCATGATGGAATGCAAAAACGCTTTAACTGATGTAAATGGTGATATTGAACAAGCAATCGAAGCATTACGAAAATCAGGTCAAGCTAAAGCTGCAAAGAAAGCAGGGCGTATTGCAGCAGAAGGCATTATTTATGTCAAAATAAATGATAAAAAAAATCAAGCCGTTATATTAGAAGTGAATTGCGAAACTGATTTCGCTTCTAGAGATACAGGTTTTCAAGATTTTGTTAAAAATACCGCTCAAATTGCTTTTAATCATCACAATATAACCATTGAAGAACTCAAGAAACAACTAGAATCCGAGCGCCAAAGTTTAATTCAAAAAATTGGTGAAAACATTACAATACGTCGACTAATGCATTTAAACGGACCTATTATCAATACCTACACACATGGTAATAACCGTATTGCTGTCATCGTTGCACTAGACACTGGAACTCACCAAATTGCGCATGATATTGCAATGCATATCGCTGCAACAAATCCAGAAGTTATTCAAGCATCTGACATGCCTCATGATATGCTTGAAAAAGAGAAAGATATTTTTAAAGCACAAGCACTTGAAAGTGGCAAACCAGCTGATATTATAGATAAAATGATTGCTGGCCGAATCAAAAAATTCTTATCTGAAAATAGTTTAGTTGAACAAGCTTTTGTCAAAAACCCAGAACAAACGATTGCCCAATTACTCACACAACATAACGCATCAATTCAGCAATTTGTACGCTATGAAGTGGGTGAAGGTATCGCAAAAGAAGTCGTAGATTTTGCAGCAGAAGTCCGTGAACAAGCAGGACTTTAACATCCTATCTTCCATATCAAGGCTATCTTTTTCAGGAATTATATTGTATGTCTGAAAATTTTGAAAAACGACTACTGAAAAAAAAATACAATCGTATTTTAGTGAAACTAAGTGGTGAAGCTTTGATGGGAGAACAAGCAGCAGGAATTGATTTCTTAATTGTAAATCGATTAGCTAAAGAATTATTTGACTTATCGCAACAAGGTATTCAAATTGTGCTAGTCATTGGTGCTGGCAATATTTTTAGAGGCATCTCTCTAGAAAAAAACGGGATTAACCGAATTACTGGCGATCATATGGGTATGCTCGCTACAGTTATCAATGCTTTAGCTATGAAAGATGTCCTCATTCAATTAGGGAATCCATCTCAAGTTTTATCCTCTATACCCATGGATAGTATTACACCTTTATATCATTTTAAAAAAGCTATTCATTTATTACAACAAGGTTTCATTATTATATGCGCTGGCGGAACTGGAAACCCACTGTTTACAACAGATACAACAGCTAGTTTAAGAGGGATTGAAATGGAAGTTGATATCGTCATTAAAGCTACTAAAGTAGAAGGTGTTTATGATCAAGACCCTATTATAAATCCTCAAGCTAAACGCTATCAAAAGCTGTCATATGATGACGTAATATCAAAAAAACTCAACATAATGGATTTAACTTCAATTTTTTTAATGAGAGAACATAAATTACCTTTGATAGTATGCAATATTCATCGCCCTATGGCGCTACATCGCATCATTTTAGGTGAAAATGAAGGTACTCTCATTTTTGCTTAATACCTTTAATAGATATTATTCTGCATAGGATCGCTTTTCATGATCAATGACATACATCAAAATACAACAACTCGCATGGAAAAAGGTGTTAATTTATTAACGCAAAATTTAGCGAAAATTAGAACTGGGCGTGCACATCCCAGTTTACTCGATGGCATTAAAGTGGATTATTATGGTACAAATACGCCATTAAGCCAAGTAGCCAATGTGATTGCTGAAGATGCGAGAACATTAGTTATCAAGGTATGGGAAAAAAATATGAGCCCTATTGTTGAAAAAGCAATTTTAAAAGCGAATCTTGGATTAAACCCTAACGCTGCTGGAGACAGCATTCGTATTCCGCTGCCTCCTTTAACTGAAGACAGTCGAAAAAGTTATGTCAAACAAGCTCGACAAGAAACAGAAAACACAAAAGTAGCCATTCGAAATATTAGGCGTGACGCAATTACAGAATTAAAAAACTTAGAAAAACAAAAACAAATAACTGAAGATGAAAACCGAAAATCGCAAGACAAAATACAAAAACTCACGGATCAGTACATAAAAAAAATTGACATTTTACTATCTAATAAAGAAAACAGTTTAATGGCTATTTAATGATTTTATTGTTGCAAAATAATACTTGATGCGCACCACATGTCTAAACACAGCCATCCTAATGATCATGAAAAAAAAAATCAAACAATTCATGAAATTCCGAAACATAAACTACCGAAACATATCGGAATTATTCTGGATGGCAATACGCGTTGGGCTAAAAACAATCATAAATTAAATCTTGGAAGTGGTCATCTTGCTGGCTTACAAGCTGTGCGTGATTTACTACAATATTGTTCAAAATATGCAATTGAAACATTATCACTATTTATCTTTTCTAGTGAAAACTGGAAACGCCCTAAAAATGAAGTCAATTATCTCTTTCAATTATTATTTTCAACCATTAAAAGTGATATTAAACTGCTCAATAAACATGACATTAAATTAAAAATTATTGGTAATATTAACGTACTCAATAGCGCACTACAGCGACTTCTTTTAGAAGCACAAACCCTCACATATAATAATCAAACGTATACCTTAGTTTTAGCCATTAATTATGGTGGACGCTGGGATATTCTAGAAACAACCAAACACCTAATACGTAAAGTACAAAAAAATGAAATAGCAATTGAAGAGATCAATACAGAGATGTTCTCCTCTCATTTATCAACAGCTCATTTACCTGAACTGGATTTATTAATTCGAACTAGTGGAGAAAATCGTCTCAGTAATTTCATGCTATGGCAAAGTGCTTATGCGGAATTATATTTTACAGATACTTTATGGCCAGATTTTAATGAAATCACTTTTCAGCACGCACTGATCAATTATGCGTCTCGACAACGTCGATTTGGCAATCAAATAAAATCAGAAGCACATCATCATGCGCCAGCATAAAAACGATAACGCATACATTGCCATATGCCTTGATATTGAACAGAACAGGATGAGAACTCATAGCCTGTTTCAATGATTCAATACAACTATACAGTCAAAAAAACATTCAAATAGCGATCATGCGTATCACTTTTTGCTATTCATTTATCTCTATGGGATGATAGAAAAACACCGCACAAGATAAGCAAAGCAATCAATAATTTTCACAATGAATCTAACGAATACTCTATTAAAATAGATAAAAAATCATGTTTAAGCCAAACACCAGGCAAGAAGTAACGCATGCCAATCAATCAACTCGATTATTTTTATATGGGATGAGACCTTTGCAATAAGACAACAAAGACTCCTGATATGATCTTTTTTATTAAAATAGTTTAAAAAATAAATAAATTATTCATTGAACTACTTATTGCAAAGGTCTCAGCCTATATTTTCTTGAAGTTAAATCATTAAAAACGGCATCTCATCTAATAAATCAGTTAATGTTGAAGGACTGGTTTCAATCAAAGTTTTATCTGTGTCGCCTGTGGATATTGTTTTGCTTTTCATATCAAGCATGTTTAGGCTGTAGATTATTTGGCGTATATTTTTAATGAATGTATTTTTAGACACACCCTTTGACAAGAGTGTTTCATCTAATGCTTTCCTTTGTTTACTTGATATACAAGAAATTTGATCAAGTATATTTTGATGGAAATCTATTATTTTTAATATACGTTGACAAGCTATATCCGCATTTACTGCCTCGTCCTTATTGACAACTGGTTTAGTAGCCGAGAGACCATATAAAGAGAAATCGAGTGCGATTAATAATTCTGCTGATTTTTTCATTTCTGCTAAATCCCTATTAAGGCTTTTTAGAGAAAAAGCCTTCTGATTGACACTCCTATTACAAAGTCGACGAATAGGAAGAAGATCGTCGTCTTCGTTCAATTTACGTTTATGATTATTGGCTGCTGTTTTTTCCATAAAATTGGTTTGCTCAGCCTCCATATCCATAGGTGAAGCTTCTCTACCAAACTTTTTGACAGACGGCTGCTCGATAGATGGGCTTTGCATTGCGCTATCAGCAATTGATTGACTGTTACCAACATATTGTTGATTTTGTGAGCATTTTTCCATTATATTTTCCTCATTTAATTGATAATTAGTATAATTATTTCGATCATGGCACGTATATCTACGTCTATAATTTGTGCAATATAAAACATATTGTTTTATTTCAAATTATACAAATTATAAACTAGACAGCCTATGAGACACTGTATGATAAGAAAAGTTCACTATTATTGAATATGCTTTTTATTTTATTGAATTATAATGATTAAACTATATTTCTATAGATTAAGAAGATGTTGATTGTTTAAGGCTTGATTATATTGCTCAAAGAATGCTTTCATGATCAATATGATGGCTGAATTTATTGAAAAATAAATTTGTTTTTCGAGTTTTTATTCTTTCATTTTTTTCCAGATTTTATATCAGCACTCATCTGAAAAGATTATACCATAATATCATGTGTGTCTTATTGATATATTGTATTTGTTGGTTTTTAAAAGCCGGCTAAATATGTGTTATATGCAATAAATGCTATTTTATGTGGAGTTGAGCATCATTTACGATGATTGCGTGCTTGGATAGTATGGTTTGTGTCGTGCCTGATTTTTTTACGTCAATCGCTACGACTCAGTCGTTTACATTTTTTTTCAAAAAAATTGATTTATTCAGAATCGACTCAATATTCACTTTTATAAAAATAATCAAGACAATACAGCTAATCTTGTCTGTTTACAATACCAGATTCTCATCACTTTTTATATAAAAAATAGAAAAACATCCACTAACTATAAGCACAGCACATGATGACTCATCATATTTTTTTAGAGGATCAGTTAAGTCAACGCAAAATATCTTTATTTTATGAGTTTGAATCACGATTCAATCATCAATCTGCTTGTTTTTAACAAATGAGAGGGATCATCAATGCTATTGAAATATGATCGCATTGATGTTTAAGTGGACAGACCTTCTTTTATTTCAACTGTATACTGTGTTTTTAAATGGATCGTCTAAAAAATATGGCTTATTTTTTTTCTTGTTGTCTTAAATTGACATCTTTTTCGTATGAGGCCGCCTGATAGGTGCCAATACTGACAAGTTTTTGTATATATGATTTTTTTTATCGATTTTTTCTCACTTTGTATTCGAAAATGTCGATATGTGCCATGATCAGATGATTTTTTGGTCGTGCTTAGGTCATTATAGTCATGTCATGCTGACTACATCATGGGATTCGATGCCATGATGTGTATCACAAAGTCTGTATTATAATGTGTTTTTGATACCATAATTCATTATTTTTTTTTATTCAAATAATAGATTGATAGTTTATTGGAGAGATTGAGGCTGTTTATTAAGCATCAATATTATTGATGTCTAT
Source organism: Endozoicomonadaceae bacterium (assembly GCA_015163815.1). Taxonomy (GTDB): domain Bacteria; phylum Pseudomonadota; class Gammaproteobacteria; order Pseudomonadales; family Endozoicomonadaceae; genus JAAOIJ01. Next base: position 20,041 of record JAAOIJ010000125.1, on the reverse strand, counting down.
TTTATTGATTGAAAAAATATAATATATAACATTTCAAGGATGTATGTTATGTGTTTAATGACGCTTTTTATATATAATCAAAATAAATTTTTTTTATTGATATTCGTTTTATTTTTTAGTTTTTTTGTAGAAGCTTTTCCTGGAAAAAATACAAACTTTTCATGTGAATCTTTATCATCTCGTGCCCGTCAATTACAGACTCATCACGTGATCAGCACCTCGACATCACAACAAGCCGATTTATTGACTCCTTTTACACCTAATCAAGTGAATATTCAAAGTAAAAGAATCAATCTCAATGATCAATTATCAAAAATATCCTGTAATGGTAAGATTCACAATGTTGATTTTGATGATAACAGGCCTATTTTTTGTCTGCAGTATGCTTATGCTTTTTTAAGTGATTTTGATGGTCATCAGCATAACGAATTTCAAGTACTAAAATCAGTCCATGATATTCCTTCTATGTCAAATATAAAGCCAGCCTATGACCTTGAGGATGATATTGCATTTAACATTGGCGTGGATTTATATGTCTCTAATTTTCAGTATTTTGGAGAGATGATGCAGGCTATGTTTTATCAATCAACCGTTGAAACGATTAATCGTTATCTATTATGTAATACACTTCATGCAATGGCTATTATCAGTTATAGGCGACATGATAATACAGGTTGGATGATGGCTTATGATCCCAATCAAACTTTTCAATATCAGTATTTTGATGTTACGCATATGACGACACAAAAACAGGCTGTTGAAGTGAATATAGATAATCAGAACGCTTGGCAATCTATTTTGAACTTTATTCTAAAAAATCATCTGGATTTGTATGCTAAAACGTCTAAAGGTTTTTTGTTATTCAATATCATCAATCAAGCTCGCAGCAATTGTTTATCGACCACATTGAATTACTGCGCACCTCTTGATAAAGATATCTTTGCTATTTTAATGATGCATGGATTGTATGGCGAAACCAATATATCGACTGATTTATCAGCATTTGGCATCACTAGTTTGCAACACTTAAGACAGGTTATGTTGAATCAACAATGTACAAGTCGTTATTTAAGATATGGGTTCCATAAAACACTCGATGCCTTATTTTATCAGTTAAAACATAACTTTAACTTAACTGAACCATTAAACTCAGAAGATGAACTAGCTTTATATGAAATTTTATTAGGCCTTACTTTTAATAAAAAATCTTTATTAAATCAATTGTTTGATAAAAAAAACAATCAATCTTTATCGTGTTTTTTAAATTTTATTATTGAATTAGCAGATCATCAGGTTTTATCTCGGACAAAGCTACTGTCACTCCTATTGGCAAAGAATTCGTATGAAGATGAAGCAGAAAAAAATAATATAGTCCATTGTTCAGGATTGCATTGTGCTTTTTTGAAGGGCAATGTTAAAAGTATCTCGATGATGCTTGATTGTATAGTATATTTATTGAATGCTGGACATTTAATTGAAGAGGATGTCTTCAAGTTAATGCTTGCTGAGAATGGTTGTCTATCAAGCGTTGACTTGTTATTTCAGAATAACCAATTCGTTGATGGATTCTCTTGTTATTTCAATTGTTTATTTCAAGGACGTATTCTTAAAGTAAAAGATGCCTTTTACTTGCTATCCTACTTAGAAAACTTACAGAAGCATTCTTTTTTATTAACAGCTATTCAATACGATAATCCAGATGCTCTAGAGGTTGTATTTGATCAGATGCTCAAGTTGCGATCAAAAAAACAACAAGAGTATGATTTAGAGATATTTAATTTATTATTTTCAGATTATGACAACAGAGCGTCTTATTTATCTTATGTTTCTTGTTTAGGAAAAGAAGATATGCTGAAAATGTTATTAGCTTGGCCAGTTCAATTACATCGGCAAAAAAAATTAAGCCTTCAAGAAAAAGATATGATTTTTCAATGGTGTTTAGCGATGGGTATAAAAGGTCAATCTGCTTTTATGAAAGCAAAACAGAATCATCAGATGAACATCTTATCCATTTGGAATACAGGGCTTAAAAGATTAGTTAAATTGGGCATCTTAACGCCAAGTCAGTCTGCTATTGTGAAGAGTAAAAAAAATACGACTTGTTCAGATTCAGAAGACAGTTTTTTTGAGTGGTTTAAAAAGTTTCTCTTGTCACCTAAATAGGCAGTCTAGTTTGATTTGATGATATCTTGAAATATCTGTGTTTCAAAAAACACTGAATCAAAGACTTGTAAAAGCAGGGATCTATTGAAGTATAATCGCATTGATGCCTGTGTGAACAGACTTTTCAGCTGTGTATCGCGTTTCTGAATAGATTGTCTAAAAAATATTGCTTATTTTTGTTTTTCTGCTTTTTTTCATATGAGGCCTTCTGATAAATAGCAATACTGACTATCTTTTGAAGATAGACCTCGTTTTATCGATTTTTTTCTAGAGTTATATTCTAAAATGGCGATATGTACAGTAATCAGATTGAAACCTTTGCAATAAGATAACAAAGACTCCTGATATGATCTTTTTTATTAAAATAGTTTAAAAAATAAAGTAATTTATGTGTTGTTTGAATAAAAAAATACATAAATTATCCATTGAACTGCTTATTGCAAAGATCTCAGATTATTGATTGTTATTACTCAGCTCATTATAGTCATGCACTGCTATGCTAATGGTATAAAGGGATTCGACGCCCTTATATTCATGCAAGGCGTTATAATGTATTTATTGATAAAATAATTCATTATTTTTTTTTATTCAAAAAATATGCTTGATAATAGATTGAAACTATTAACAATAAATTATTGATGTTTATTTTATTGATTTAGAAAAATAATATATCACATTACAAGGATGTATGTTATGTGTTTAATTGCTCTTTTTATATATAATCAAAATAAATTTTTTTTATGGATTTTCATTTTATTTTTTAGTTTTTTTGTAGAAGCTTTTCCCGGAAAAAATACAAACTTTTCAGGTGAATCCTTATCATCTCGTATCCATCAAGTGCAAACTCATCAATTGATTGTCGCATCGAGATCACAGCACTCCGATGTATTGACTCCTATTGCATCTAGTCAGGTGAATATTCGAAGTAAAAGAGTTAATCTTAATGATAAACTATCAAATATATGCTGTAATGGTCAGATTCAAAATATTGATTTTGATGATGACAGGTGTATTTTTTGTCTGCAGTATGCTTATGCTTTTTTAAGTGATTTTGATGGTTATCAGCATAACGAATTTCCAGCACTAAAATCAGTTCATGACATCCCTTATATGTCAAATATAAAGCCAAGCGATGATTGTCATGCTTATATTGGATTTAACGTTGGAGTGGATTTATATGCCTCTAATTTTCAGTATTTTGGAGACATGATGGAGTCTATGTTTTATCAGTCGACCGTTGAGACGGTTAATCGTTATCTATTATGTAATACAAATCATGCGATGGCTATTATCAGTTATCGACGACAGGATAATACAGGTTGGATGATAGCTTATGATCCCAATCAAACTTTTCAATATCAGTATTTTGATATTACGCACATTTTGACACAAAAAACGGCTGTTGAAGTGAATATAGATAATCATCATGCTTGGCAATCTATTTTGAGCTTTATTCCAAAATATATGCTGGATTATTATGCTGAAACATCCGAAGGTTTTTTGTTATTCAATATGATCAATCAAGATCGAAGTCATTGTTCATCTATCAAATTAAATTACTGTGCGCCTCTTGATGCTGATATATTTGCTATTTTAATGGTGCATGGTTTGTATGGCGAAGTGAATATATCGACTGATTTAGCAGAATTTGGTATCACTAGTTTGCAACATTTAAGACAGGTTATGTTGAATAAGCAATGTACGAGTCATCATTTAATCTATGGGTACCATAAAACACTCGATGCCTTATTTTATCAGTTAAAACATAACTTCAACTTAACTAAACCATTAAGTTCAGAAGATGAATTGGCTTTGTATGAGATTTTATCAGGTCTTGATTTTAATAAAAAATCTAAGTTAAAACAATTGTTTTTGGATGAAAATACTCAAGCATTATCGTGTTTTTTGAATTTTATTGTTGAGTTAGCAGATCATCAGGTTTTATCTCATAACAATCTACAGGCACTCCTATTAGCGAAGTATTCTTGTGGAACAAGAGATAATACAGTCAATTTTTCAGGGTTATATTGTGCTTTCTTGCGAGGTAATGTTGAGAGTGTCTCTATGATGCTCAGTTGTATTGAATATTTATTTGATGCTGGATATTTAACTGAAGATGATGTCTTCAGGTTAATTTTTTCTGAAAATCATGATCTATCAAGCCTTGATGCGTTATTTCAGAATAACCGATTCTCTGATGGATTGTATTGTTATTTTACTTATTTATTCAAAGGTCGTCTTTTCAAGGTAAAAGATGCCTTTTATATTGTATCCTGCTTAGAAAAAATACAAGATCATGCTTTTTTATCAACAGCTGTTCAATACGATAATCTAGCTGCTTTAGAGATTGTATTTGATCAAATGCGCAAGTTGCGATCAAAAAAACATCAGGAGCATGATCTAGATATATTTAATTTATTATTTTCAGATAATGACAGCAGAACATCTTATTTATCTGACGCTTCTCGTTTAGGAAAAGAAGCGATGCTAACAACATTATTAGACTGGCCTGCTCAATTACATCAGCAAAAACAATTAAGCTTTCAAGAAAAAGACATGATTTTTCAATGGTGTTTAGCGATGAATGCGGAAGGTCAGTCTGCTTTTATGCAGGCAAAACAGAATCAACAGATGAATATGCTATCCATTTGGAAGACAGGGCTTGAAAAATTACTTAGATTGGGGATCTTAACACCAAATCAATATGTTACCGTGAAGGGTAGACCTGTGTCTACATCTTCAGTTTCAGAAGGTACTTGGTTTGAGCAGTTGATGACTCATCAGGAGCCAGTTGTTCGTCATGAAAGAGATTTCCAGCGTTATCATGATTATATGCATGAATCATTCAGTACTTTTCCTGTATCATCGATGGAAACAGAGTTATAATATGAATCTGACTGATTAAGGTAATCTCATTTTTTGAAACATAAAATATGGCTTCACTCATACCAACCGACTGTTAGTATAACCAAAAAAGTACTGATTATTGGAGCAGGACTAGCTGGCTGCAGCGCCGCTTATGCTATGGCTAAGCGTGGTTGGATAGTGGATATTCTTGACAAAGCCTCTGCGCCTGCCACAGGCGCCTCCAGTAATCAGCAAGCTATTTTAACGGTTAAACCTTCTAATGCGCAGCCTCTTATTCAGCAGTTATGGTCTGTTGGCCAAGCCTATACGCAACAAGTATTACATGCGATTTGTGGTGAGTCTATAGGCGAAGATTGGGACTGGCCTGGTGTATTGCATTTGCATCCTGACGATAAAATGACACTGACAGCATACAAGCAGTCTCACGATCACATCTCAAATCCTTTGAAAACAGAAAATGAAAGTGATCAGGATTTGTCTACGGCGATTTATTCAGGTGGATGGGTCAATTTATCTCGATTTTGCAACCAATTACTCCAACATCAAAATATTACTTTTAAAGGCAGTCTTGATATCATATCGATCGATCGAATCAATCAAAATTGGCAGCTAAAAACCAGTAACCAAGCAGTATTCTCTACAACGGCTTTAATTATTGCTAATAGTTATTTAGCCTCTCAATTATTTGCCAATTTAAAATGGCCCTCGCAAGTGATGCGAGGTCAAATCTCTTATGTGCCTGAAACACAACAAAGTGCCACTTGGAAAATGATATTGCAAGGCCGTCATTATTTAACGCCTGCATTCAAACATTGGCACAGTGTGGGGGCAACCAATCAATTAGGGGATTATTCTTTACTGGAGCGTGCATCGGATCATGAAACCAATTGGTTTCATTTATTATCTGACGCTCCTGAATTAGCGCAAGCTTTGATGCTAAGTAATCAAAGCAAACCTAGCATGATGACTGGTTGGGTTGGATTAAGATCGGTGACACCTGATAAATTACCTATTATTGGGCCTGTTGTGAATACAGATATCTTTTGCAAACAGTATGCTCGATTGCAGTATGATGCCAATGCTCAATTTGAGGCGCTACCAGTTTATCTTCCGCAATGTTATGTCACCATAGGGCATGGCTTTAGAGGTCTAACAACCGCGCCCTTAGGTGGAGAATACATTGCCGCTGCTTTGAATGGTGAAACCAGTATGCTGCCAGAATTGTTATTACAAAGTATGCATCCGAGTCGATTTTTAGCGCGCTGTTTAATTCGGCGAACACTGAATGCATGAGTATGAGTTGTTGTTGATGGTGGATTTAATTTAAATAGCAGCTCACCTTCATGTCAGCATACATGATGCACGGCTCTTATTTTTATGAGCCTATGGCGCTGCATGGCTTTTGTTTTTATGAGGACTATTGTAAAATGTATTGTGCTATTCGTTCAATCTATTGTTATTATAATGCCATGTTGGATATTATATGATATTGAGTCAATAGCCTAAAGCAAAAAGGTTGCATTAACATGAGTCTTATCGATTGCTGTATTTTTGGCTTCATCGGATTGTTTGGTCTGTCAGGTGCCTTCAAAGGTTCCAAATCAGAGATATTTTCAATCTTAATCTGGTGCGCGATTATTTTTATTTCTGTTCATTTTCAAAGCATACTGCAAGATTATATCGCGCATTATGGTTTAGAGCATGAACTGGGAAATTACTTAGTGTCTGCCTTATTACTTGCCGTGATTTTAATCAGTGTCAGTGCTTTATTGAAGTTATTACTGACGCCTTTGCTAGTCAATATTTTTCCGCATATTCTGTCGCGAGTCGTCGGTTTAATTTTAGGTGTCGTGCATGGTTCACTCATCTTTTTATATTGGATTGGTATTTTTTTCTATACCCCGTTTTATTTTCACCCAGTTCGCTTAACATCTGATATTTTGCCTTATGTTGAACAAGCAGTGATTTGGATTAATCATCATAAAATACCCAATATATTAACATATTTCAATTGATGTCGGCATAACCGCGTTTTTTATTTTGATCATATAGGCTATATTTTATCTCATGTTGACATTGAAACAGATACTCCATCATTGTGGCCCCATCAATTATTGGTTGCATTTAACGCAAATACTGTATATTTTATTCTTAATCATACTGACGATCGATCATTTTTTAATCAGGCCTTTAACTCCGAATATTACGCATATTATTTTTTGGATTAAAATATTACCGATTTTGTTATTTTTTCCAGTTTTAATCAAAGGGTATACTGCTGGACTGATTGGATTATGTTTTATGATTATGTTTTATTTTATTAGCGCTGTTGTCGGATTTTGTTTGCCTACACGTAGTTTTACGCAAGCTATTTCGATTGGTTTGACGGTTTGCATTTTTTGTTTTAGTATGGCCTCTATTCGGTATGCTAAAAAAATAAAAAATTGATTGATTTAAGAGACTCTTTTACTGAACAGGTTGTAATCAATCATGCCCAATAATGCACTGGAATTACAGGAAACAACTCGATTAACGGGTTTTGTTGAACGCATTATATTTCATAGTACTGAAAGTGGTTATTGTGTCTTATCAGTTCGTCTTGAAGAAGAATCAAACAATATTTGTGTGGTCGGGACAACACTGCATGTACAAGAAGGGTTTCAGATTGAGTGCAAAGGAGAATGGATTCAGCATGCTGTTCATGGTAAACAATTCAAAGCCTTTTATTTAGCGTTTAGCGAACCCAATCATCTAAAAGATATTGAAAAATATCTTTCTTCTGGTGTTATTAAAGGTGTAGGTCCTCATGTAGCTAAAATTATGACCAATGCCTTTGGTCGCGATATTTTTGATGTGATGACACATGAGCCCAAGCGTTTGCTTGAAGTAGAAGGCATTGGAGGAAAACGACTACAAGCTATTTTATCCAGCTGGTCTAATCATGGTCATCATCGTCATATTATGATTGCTTTGCAATCTTATGGTATTCAAGGCAGTAGAGCCGCTCAAGTGTATAAGTGTTATGGTGATGATGTGCTGCAATATATCCAAGAAAATCCGTATCGTTTGATCGCTGATATTGACAGTATCGGATTTAAAACAGCAGATGATATTGCTAAAAAAACAAATATTTCGCATGATGCTGCTTTTCGAGTGCAAGCCGGTATTCATTATGTATTAACAACCTGCTCTAATCAAGGGCATTGCGCAGTAAAAATAGAGCAGTTAATTGAAAAATCAGCTGAATTATTAAAAGTGCCAGTTGATCTTGTTCAGTCGGCCATTACACATGAAATCAACGCTTCCCACTTAATTTCAAACCAAATTGACGGAGAAACTGTTGTTTTTTTAAAGCATCTTTTTTATAGTGAAGCGTGTTTAGCTCAGAATTTATTTGATTTAATGCAAGGCCGCCCACCTTGGGATGCTTTTGATATTCCAGCTTCCTTCGCTTGGTTAGAAAAACAAGCTCATCTGATCCCTTCCGCTTCTCAAAAAGAAGCTTTAATGACTTTATTATCTGAAAAAGTATGTATTGTGACAGGTGGGCCTGGCGTTGGCAAAACAACGATTATTAATAGCCTGTTAAAGCTGCTCTCTCAAAAATCAATCACACCAATGCTCTGTGCTCCCACAGGTCGAGCGGCTAAAAGATTATCTGAAGCGACAGGCTATACTGCGAAAACAATCCATCGATTGTTAGAATTTTCTCCCATTACTTTGCAATTTAAGCATGATGAAAGTAATGTGCTAACGCTTGATATTTTAATCGTTGATGAAGCTTCGATGCTCGACATGCTGTTAATGCATCATTTATTAAAAGCAATACCAAAACATGCCGCTTTGATTTTAGTTGGCGATGTGGATCAATTACCGTCTGTTGGTGCTGGGCAAATATTGCGTGATTGTATTGAATCCAATGTAATCAAAACAGTTCGATTAACAGAAACGTTTAGACAAGGAAAAGATTCTCAGATTATTTTAAATGCAAATCGAATCAATCAAGGATATATGCCATTAAAGCATAACAAAACGAGTGATTTTTATACTTTATATTTAGATGATCCTGATGAGATAAAAGAAAAAATTTGTGATTTAGTGGCAAGGCGCTTACCGAATTACTTACAACTCGATCCGATTCAGCATATTCAAGTATTAACACCTGTTCGTAGAGGTTCTTTAGGATCACTTGCTTTGAATCTTGCATTAAAAAATAGATTAAATAGCCAGTCTTTTCCTCAAATCACAAAATCTGGTATGACGTTTTCACCCGGTGACAAAGTGATTCAAACTGTGAATAATTATGATAAAGAAGTTTTTAATGGTGATATTGGTTTTATTGATCAAATTGATACTGAAGTGCGAAAATTACTGATTTTATTTGATGATCGTCTTGTTTCGTATGAATTTAATGAGTTAAATGAATTAAGCTTAGCGTATGCTATCAGTATTCATAAAAGTCAAGGCAGTGAATATCCAGTTGTCGTGATCCCTTTCTGTATGCAGCATTACAGTTTATTGAAAAAAAATTTAGTGTATACTGGCGTAACAAGAGGTAAGCGGTTAGTCGTTGTGTTGGCCCAAAAGAAAGCGTTAGCTATGGCTGTTTATCAAGAAAGTGATAGACGACTAACGAAACTGAAGCAGCATTTATATCAATTAACAGCTGACGAAACGGTAGTCGGGGATGTGTAATTGAACCACCCGAGGTATGAAAATAAAATAGCCAGCAGGATGCAAGAAAAGTTTAACCACATATAAGGTAAATAACTAAAGGTAGACAGTCCAAGGACAGTCGTAATGAAAATCCCGTTATCACTCCATGGGATCATGCCGGATGTTAATGTGCCTCCAAATTCCGTATTTCTTGATAAAATTCTGCGATCTATTTTTAATTTATCATAACTTTTATCTAAAATGGTGGGTGTCAATATTAAAGATACATACATGGCACTACCAAAAATATTGGCAAATAATGCCGTGAATATCGTCACAACAGTTGCACTAAACACACCGTGAATTGCTTTCATAAAATGAGTTGATATAACAGATAGCATGCCAATTTGATTGAGCAGTCCTCCCAGTCCTAATCCAAATAAAATAATAATCAATGACGGTAGCATACTTTGAATACCACCTTTATTTAACAAAGTATTGATGGCTGCATCATCAATTTGAACAAAGACAGGATGATAGACGCTTTGTATGGCTTCAATCGGAGAGCTATTTTGCAATAAAATGGACCAAATGACCCCTAAAAGGGATCCAAAACAAATCACTGGAAAAGCAGGTTTTCGGATAATTAATAAAGATAAAGTTAAGATAATTGGAATAAAAATAGTCCAGTTGATATGAAAACAAGTTGAAATAGCCTGAATAGTTTGTGTGATTTGTTCTGCATTAATAGTCTGTGCAGTGTTAATTTCTATCCAGCCTGCCATCGTAAAGAGTATCAAGGATAATATAAAACTGGTTAAACTAATCGGTAACATCCCTTTAATATGATCGATTAAAACCACGCGTGAAACAGAAGCTGTCAGAACAACACTATCCGATAAAGGAGACAGCTTATCTCCAAAATAGGCGCCCGATAAAATAGCACCCGTCACGAGGGGGGCGGGTAAACCCATGCTAATGCCAGCGCCTAACATCGCTAAACCTGTCGTTCCAATCGTTCCCCAAGATGTGCCTGTGGCTAAAGAAGTAATGGCGCAAATAACGAGACAGATCGGTAAGAAGAAGGCTGGGCTGAGTAAATTCAAGCTGTAATAAATAAGACCTGCAACAATGCCGCTATGAATCCAAGTGCCGACTAAGGCCCCTACACCAATAAGAATCAAAATAGCGACTAATCCTTTTGTGATGCCTTGAATAATTGATTGTTCTAGCGCTTCATACGGATGACCGAGTTTAATACCTAAATACAGCATAATAAACCAAGCAATAAATAACACGAGTTGTATGGGAAGATTAAATAAGGCAGTAAATGAAAAAGCACATAATAAAAAAACAGAAAAGCTGAGGATGATTTGAAAGATAGAAGGCTGTTTAATCTGCATGGATTATATCACTTAGCAAAGTCATTTAAAAAATATGCAAACCCTTGATATAATGCAGTTTGCATAAACTAAAGTGCTAGATTATTCTACTTCTGCTTCGCTAGCTGTCACATTTCTAAATCCTGCGTCAACATACGTGACTTCACCTGTTATGCCACTGGCTAAATCAGAGCATAAAAATGCAGCAACATGGCCTACTTCATATTGCGTGACATTGCGTCGTAAAGGGGCTCGAAGTGCATTTTGTTTGAGTAATTTTTTAAAACCACCAATTGCACTCGCAGCTAATGTTTTAATCGGTCCAGCAGAGACAGCATTAACGCGTGTTCCTGTTGGGCCTAAACTATGTGCTAACCAGCGAACACTGGCTTCTAAGCCTGCTTTGGCTACACCCATGACATTGTAGTTTGGCATCGTGCTGTTGGCACCTAAATACGTTAAAGTCAGTAAACAGCCATTTCGGCCTGCCATTAAAGATCGACTGGCTTTTGCAAGTGCAATAAAGCTATATGTGCTAATATCATGTGCAATTTTAAATCCTTCTCGTGTTGTGACTTCCGTAAAATCACCATTAATTTGATCTCGAGGCGCAAAGCCTACAGCGTGTACGATTCCATCTAAACTGTCCCAATGTTTTTTTAAGCCGGATTCTGAAAAAACAGCTTCAATTTGTGCGTCATCAGCAACATCACAAGGAAAGCATAGATCAGGAGATGATCCCCATTCAAGTGAATACTCTTCAAGACGCGCTTTTAATTTATCGTTCTGGTATGTAAAGGCTAGCTGTGCACCTTGTTCGTGCATAGCTTGAGCGATGCCAGATGCAATGGATAATTTGCTAGCAACGCCAACAATTAAAATACGCTTATCTTTTAGGAATGCCATATGCTCTTTACTCTTCATTTCGAATTGGTGCAAGTATTATAAGATAAATAAGAAAATTGTAAAATCTTAATTTTTAAACTACTGTTCTTTTGATCCTAATTTCGTTAATATGATTTGTTTATTTTCTGTTTTAATGATGCTCTAATATTTATTGAGTGACATGGATTATGACGAATACATAGGTTTGTATCGCATGAGTTTATATGATAGTTCCTTGAAAAATGAAAATGCAGGTCGGTTAGGCGTTCAGCCTAATCATATTGAAATTTTATATTCGACTAAAATCTTTCAAATGAAAATATTTGAGTTAATTAAGCAAGCAACTCAAAAAATTTATATATCCGCTTTATATTTTGAATACGACGAAGTGGGTGAAGCGATATTGGAAGCATTATATCTTTCAAAAGAAAGAAATCCTGCAATAGATATCGTATTGTTAGTTGATTTTCATCGAGCTCAGCGACAAAGATTTGGCGAAAAACATAAATTATCTAATGCTGATTATTACCTGCAGCGTAATGCTGCAAGTCGCTACCCTATTAAAATTTATGGACTACCTGTTAAAAAACGAGAATTTTTAGGAGTCATGCATCTAAAAGGGTTTATTTTTGATGAGACTGTTTTATATTCAGGTGCCAGTATTAATAATATTTATTTCTATTTTAAAGATAGATATCGCTATGATCGATATATTGTCATTCAGGATAAAGCATTATCTGATTCGATGAGTGACTTTGTTCAACATATTTGTCATCAAAATGAAGCCGTGACTTCTTTGACTGATCAAAATAAACCCTCTATTAAAGCAATTCGTATCAAAATTAAAGATTCTATTCGATTTTTAAAACAAGCGAGTTATCAATTTAAAGGCATACAATCTGATCAAGCGGGTATGACTTATATTACACCATTAATTGGGTTTGGTCGGCGAGGTAATAAGTTAAATAAAACAATCATTGATATGATTAAATCTTCAAAAAATAATGTTATTTTGTATACACCTTACTTTAATTTGCCTTCTGAATTAAAAAAAACCTTAAAGAAAGCTATGAAACGAAATGTTGTCGTGACGCTTGTTTTAGGAGATAAAAAAGCAAGTGACTTTTATATTCAAGATCTAACCCAATTTACCTTTTTAGGCGCCTTGCCTTTCTTATATGAAACAGTATTAAGGCAATTTATTCTTCATTATAAATCCTATATTGACAATCATTTGTTAAAAATTTGCATTTGGCGTCATGATTATCATAGTTTTCATCTGAAAGGCGTGAGTGTTGATCAAAAAGAGTATTTATTAACAGGTAGTAATTTAAACCCTAGAGCCTGGGGGTTGGACTTAGAAAATGCTTTATTCATTGAAGATCCATCACAAGAACTGAAAATAGCCTTTCAAAAAGAACATGACATCATTATGCAACGAACCACTGTTGTTCGTTCAACGCATGATCTGGATGATCCAGTCTCTTATCCTGATCCAGTAAAGCGTATTTTAGGCCGATTAAGGCGTATTCGAGCAGATCATTTTTTAAAAAAATTTATGTAATATATGATATGAAAATGTTCAGTGATAAAGGAAATTAATAAAAATGAATGATCATTATCAAGTCATTGATAATCGTTGGCTAGTGGATGTTTTTTCAGTAGGTCCTCTACAATGTAATTGCACAATCATCGGTGATTTAACATCCAAGCAATGTCTTGTTTTTGACCCAGGCGGCCAAGCTGTCGATATTTTTAATCGCACGAAAAAACATCATTTAGATATTAGCGCCTTAATCTGCACTCATGCTCATTTTGATCATATTTTAGCAGCCGGAGATCTGCATCAATTAACAGGTGCTTTGATTTATTTGAATCGTCATGACTTTTCATTATGGAAATCTTTAGAGTTACAATGTAATTTTTTTAATATTCCGTATCAACCTATTCCTAATCCACAGCATTGGATTGTTGATGAGCAAGTATTACCTTGTTGTTCTGGTATCGCATTGCATACACCGGGACATACTCCAGGCTCAATGAGTTTTTGGTTTGAATCAGCTTGTTTGTTAATTGCAGGAGATACTTTATTTAGACATAGTGTCGGTCGAACTGATTTATGGGGCGGAAATCAAGAGCAGTTACAACGCTCTATTCGAGAGAAATTATATACTTTAGATGAAAAAGCTTTGGTTATCACAGGACACGGTTTATTAACAACTATTTCTGAAGAAAAAAGAATGAATCGTATTGTTCCTGCTATACCCTGTTGATAAATGGTATTGTGCTTAAGCCTAAACGATCAATAAGTATCCATCATGCTGATATCATAACCATCTTTTGATGATATTCATTGCTTCATGATTTATTTTCAGAAATGGCTTGGTTGATTCAACTCTGCTATAGACTGCATTTGTTTTATTTGATTTAATAATGTACCAACATGCGTCCTGTAATTACTTAAAGCATAGCATAACTCATGATGATGTTGTAATGTCTCTATAATTGTATGGTAAAAATGCATCGAGCGCGTAGACAATGGGCGTAACATGGATTGTATATTGTTGAGTTCTTTTTCCAGAAATTTAATCTTGTCAACGATTTGATTATGATTGTTGAATGATTTTTTTAAAGCAGGTAGACAATTAATGGAGGTCATGGAACACATGAGACTAATATGCCCATAATGATTTTTTACTGTTGTTAAAATAGACTGTATTTGTTGATTTGATAAACAAAGGTGATCTGTTAAAATAGCTGTCAAACGAGCATAACTGAAATCTTCAATTTTAATTAAATAGCCACATAATAAAATATTTTTTTTATTTTGAGAGGCATGACGATAGATGTTGATCTTTTTAGTTACATTGACTTTATTCTGAGATCTGTTTTTTTTTTTGTTAAAAAATTTAGATTTATGAATCATGATTGCTTCCTTGCTAAACATTATGAATCTGGTTGAATGTGTCGTTCCTATATTTTATGTCAATTTTATTGATTTTGTGATACACTATTTTTTACATCTATTTTATCACTCGACGATACCTACAAGGTAGATGTTAAAAATTATAAACTATTATAGTCAACTGATAATCAATATTCAATGCATTTTTTAAATCAATCATTCCGATATCAGTCAATGAGAAATATAAAAAAAAATTGATATTCGATTTGAACTGCGATAAAAACATAAGATGACTTATACCTAGCTTGATGTCTTATTCATTTTTAAAAAAGCATGTTAAACTGTCAGTATATTAGAATGCTCAAGCTATCTATCACATATGATCTCATGGTGTAATCAATATTATTGAATAAAGGATTGGTATTATATTATGCGGAAGAAAACATGGTATGTGATGATGCTGTCTATTGTATTTTTATTATTTGGGACAGTGATTGCTTTTAATCTGTTTAAAAGCCAGCTACTTAAAAAAATATTTCAAAACTTACCAATTCCACCTGCCGCTATTGAAACGATAACCGTCACCCCTTCTACTTGGCAGCCTGTTTTGCATGCCATTGGAACCATTCATTCTATTGAAGGCGTGATGCTTAAAAATGATCAATCGGGTATTATTCAAAAGATATATTTTCAGTCTGGAAATTATGTTAAAAAAGGAGATATTCTCCTATCTTTAGAAGATGAACTAGAAAAATCAGCTTTAAATGAAGAAAAAAGCCATTTTTTAGCTTTAAAGAATAAATGGAATCGTGCTAAACAGTTATATCATGAACAGGTCATATCGCAAGAAGCATTTGACACAATAGAAGCGCAATATCATGCTTCTGAATCTAAAATGAATGGGTTACAAGTAAAATTAGATAGAAAAAAAATGGTGACCCCCTTTTCTGGAAACATAGGACTGCATACTTTATCTGTAGGGCAATATATATCCATAGGAGAACCTTTATTTCGTCTTGATAATGTAGAAAAAATACGCTTTAAATTTACTATTTCACAAAAAAATATTTCACAAGTTAGTATAGGACTTCCAGTCGATTTATTAGTCGATGCTTATCCTGAAACTGTTTTTCAAGGTGAAATTATTGCAATTGACTCATCTGTGTCCTCTGCTGGCATGATATTAGTGCATGCTGCTATCCTTAATCCAATGGCAAAGCTAAAAACAGGGATGTTTGCCAAGGTAAAAATTAAATTACCAGTAGAAAAAAATCAATTCGTGATTCCGTTACAGGCAGTCAGTTTTAATTTATATGGGACATCAGTCTATATCATAGAAGATTATTTTGATGTAACCAAAAAGATAACCTATTCTTCTGTTAAAAATACAATGATTAAAATGAATGGTTTTGAAGGTGAGGTTGCTCGTGTTAGTCAAGGATTAAAGTCAGGTGATCAATTAGTAACATCTGGACATATGAAATTATGGCCAGGCATTCCGATTAAAATTATTAATCAGCCATCTGTTGAAAATTAATTGATCAATGTGCTGAACTTTTTTTGCATGAGAATAGACAATAAAAAGGCAAACACATGAAATTTACTGATATTTTTATCTGCAGACCTATTCTATCTCTTTCGCTTAGTCTTTTTATTATATTATTTGGTTTGTTATTTACTAGCAAAATCTCTGTTAGAGAATACCCAGAAGTTCAGTACACAAAAATTGTAATAGACACTTTTTACTATGGCGCTGATGCTGAGCTAATACAAAGTGTGATTACGCAACCGCTTGAAGAAGCTGTCTCTCAAATTGATCAAATCGACTATATTACTTCAAATAGTGGCTTTGGGTACAGCCATATTGAAGTGATCATGAAATTAAATACCAATGCTCATCATGCATTAACTGAAGCTTTAACCAGTATTAATACGATTCAGCATAAATTACCCAAAGACGCCCAAACACCTATTGTTACCTCAGACACACAAACTGTTTCATCCCTTTTATATATTGGGTTTATTAGTGATTCAATGAGTAGTAGTCAAATTACTGATTATTTACAACGCATAGTAAAACCCGCTATGGTGACTGTACCTGGTATGGGTAAAATCACTTTATTAGGCGGTAGTGAGTTTGCTATGCGCATTTGGTTAAATCCTGCTAAATTAGCTTTATATGGTTTTTCTACTGATATGATTCTAGGCGTATTACAAGCGAATTCATTTCAAACCGCGCTGGGTAATATTTCAAATCAACTCTATACCTTGAAAGCCACAGCAAATACGCAAATTAATACTGAAGAAGATTTGGGCCAACTCATTATTAAAACAGACAAGGATGGATCAATCGTTCGTTTAAGTGATGTCGCGATAGTTGAATTTATGACAGGACGTGAAGAAAGTCGTGCTTGCGCTAATGGTAAATTAACAGTTGTCATGTCAGTTGATTCAGCTTCAGAGGCTAATCCATTAGTATTAGTTCAACAAGTGAAAAAAACGTTAGCGAATTTAGAGACAAATTTTCCTTCATCTTTAAAAATGGATATGTTGTATGATGTGAGTATAGCGATTGAATCCTCTATTTTTGAAGTATTACGTACTTTATTAGAAGGTATTTTAATTGTTATTTTGATTATTGTTTTATTTTTAGGTTCCTGGCGAGCAGCTTCTATTCCTATTGTAACGATCCCTTTATCTTTATTAGGGGTGGTTATTTTAATGTATATGGTTGGTTTTAGCTTTAATATTTTGACGTTATTGGCCATGGTGCTAGCAATTGGATTAGTTGTTGATGATGCTATTATTGTTGTTGAAAATGTTGATCGTTATATTGAAAAAGGGTATACGCCATTTAAAGCTGCTGTACTGGGGACGCGTGAAATTGCATTACCTGTTATTAGTATGACCTTAACTTTATTAGCGGTATATATTCCAATTACTATGCTAAATGGTGCTACGAGTTTTTTGTTTAGAGAGTTTGCTTTCACTGTATCAGGCGCTGTTTTAATATCTGGTTTTATTGCATTGACTTTATCTCCCACTATGTGTGCTATTTTTTTAAAACCGAAAACAAGCAACAGTCGATTTAAACAAATTGTGGATCGATTTTTAGACAAAATATCAAATATATATCATCAAGCGCTGCTAGGTGTTATGTCAAATCGACCTGTATTTGTTGTATTGATAGCTTTTATTTTTATTATTTTACCCATTTTAATATACTTTATTCCTAAAGAACTAGCTCCTATAGAAGACCGAGGTGCTATTATGATGATTGCTTCTGGTTCTGAAAATGCTAATTTGGATCATATGGAACAAGAAATGAAAACGATTGGAAATACTTTGTCGTCTGTGAAAGAAGTTGAGTCTACTATTTTATTTGCAGGTTTTCCAAATAAAAATCAAGGATTTGGAGTTGCTAAGTTAGAGTTGTGGGATCAAAGAAAAACAAAAATTAATGGGATGCTTGGAAAACTGAGACATTTACTGTCTGATATTCCAGCTGTAGATGTTACACCTTTCGCTTTTCCTAGTTTGCCAGGAGGTGTTAGAGGTCTACCTATTCAATTGGTGATTACAACGTTTCAATCTTTTGAATCTCTTTATGAAGAAGCTCAAAAAGTATTAAAATTAACAAAAAATCCTGCGTATTTTTTATTTTCTAGAATCGATTTAAATTTTTCATCAGGTCAATTGAGTATTCAAGTAGATCGCGATCAATTAATGCACTATGGTGTATCTATGAGGCAAATAACCGATACTTTATCCAGTATGATGAATGAAAAGCGTGTCAGTCAATTGAATTTAAATGGGAAGACTTATGATATTTTAATGCAAGCTGAACGAAATCAACGTTTTACGCCTGAGTCATTGTATGATTATTATGTAAAAACAAATTCAGGTGAATTGGTTCCAATTCGAAATTTTGTTACCTTTGATTTTGTGAGCAAACCTTTTTCGTATAATCATTTCAATCAAATGAATGCTGCCACAATTGGATTAGTGCCCACTCCTGGAGTGCCAATAGGCGAAGCAATTTCTTTTTTAAAGAATTTAGCTGAAACAGAATTATCTAATGATTATCAATATGCTTTCTTAGGTAATGCTAAGCAATATATAGAAGAAGGTAATACTTTGTTGATTGCTTTTTTACTTGCATTATTTTTTATTTTTTTGGTCTTAGCTTGTCAATTTGAAAGCTTTAAAGATCCTCTGGTTATTTTGATTAGCGTCCCATTAGGTGTGAGTGGTGCTTTAGTGTTTATGGCTTGGGGATTGGCTACGATGAATATTTATACACAATTAGGTCTTATTACTTTGATTGGCTTGTTAAGCAAACATGGTATTTTAATGTGTGAAGTGGCTAAACATCAACAGCTTAATAGTCTTTTATCTAGAGATAAAGCAATTATTTATGCCGCGAATGCTAGATTAAGACCGATTTTAATGACAACTTTTGCTACAATAGCTGGATTATTGCCTTTATTGTTTGCAACAGGTCCAGGCGCTGTTAGTCGTTTTCATTTAGGATTAGTGCTTATTGCAGGGTTAAGTATAGGAACTATCTTTACTTTATTTATTCTGCCTGTTGTCTATAGTTATATTGCTTCTATACATAAACCTTTACCGAATGCTGACTTTTAAGATCATGTTTTATCATGAATTAAAATAATCAACATAAATTATCTTAAAATTTAACTACAATCGACGTTTTTATAGTGCCTTTTTAAGATGATTGCTTAATGAGAATTGACATAGAGATATGGACAGATCTGAAAAGTAGTGAGATGAATGCATATTTTATGCGAAGTTGAGCATCGTTTGCGATGATTGCTTGGATAGACTAGTTTTGCTTTTATCCTGTTTGATGTTTTTAGCTGTGATATCTATGATAAAGTTGTTTAAATTGTTTTTTAAAAAAAATAAAATCAATTTTTTTATATTTTTTACAAAATTTTAAAAAAATTGATTTCTTCAGGATCGATTAGTGACTTACTTATTCATTAATTTAATGCTTGTAGTTTAGATATAAAGAGACGCATCATCAACTTTAAACTTGTCTCATTGTTTTGCAATGTCTGTAAAAATTCAGGTACAGATAATTTCAAATTAGCAGCTTCTTGTTTTGAGAGGTCAATAAATGCTTCTTTCAGTAGCAATACTGCATTTTGATCTAGGC
>JAAOIJ010000124.1 GCA_015163815.1 Endozoicomonadaceae bacterium | reverse complement strand
ATATCAGGAGTCTTTGTTGTCTTATTGCAAAGGTCTCAGACTGATAAAATATTGCATGAAAGATATAATATTAATCCATTATATTCTATAATTATAAAATATATTTGATTGAGATATAGTTCAATATTATTTTGTTATTCGCTGATTTAAAAAATTGAGATCATATGCCTATACATCAAGTGACAAATCAAAGTAGTAGTCATTTTATTTCAAGTCATGCTGCTGAATCGTTAGCTAAAACAAGCGCAGGTCGTTCAGTTGTATCACAAAAACCAATCTCTATGGTAGGATTGTCACCTGTTTTACGCCATACCATCAAACCAACTGCTTTGCTTGAACGAAAAACACAATTATTGTCAAATACAGAAACTCAATCTGTATTACCTTCAATAATGACGCCTTTAACGATTTCAGTATCAGAAAAACCTGCTTTAAAGCTCAATATATTGACAGAAGAAAGAATCAATGAAGTGTTGAAAGAAGCAGTATTGATGCAAAATCAAGAGAAAAAAGATACCTTAACGCAAACTGCATTAGGATTGACGCTTAATAAGGAAATTCATCAAGAATATATAGACATCAGCTTAAAACAAAATGAGCTTGAGAAAGCATTAAGAAAAGATCCTAAAAATTCAGTGCTGTTAAAATCCTTTGATCAAATAAATGTGAAACTAGAAAAAAAGAGAGATGATCTACAGGTAGAAACTCAAAAAAAACAGTATATTAAAAAATTTTTAGATATTAAAATGATGCGTCAAAAATTAGTGCATGACATGAAAACACAGAAATGTACTGATAGTGAATTCCATCAAGCATTAACAAATTTAGAGAAAGAAGAGATTATATTGCAAAATGACAGTATGCGAATGCCTCGTCAACAGGTCAATCTAAATGAAATCAATACAGAACAATCGATTCATATTATACAAGCCGGCTTATTATCATCAAAACACAAAATTATACATCCTTTATTTCAAACAACTTTGCGCGCATTAAAGGAAGATAATTTAAATCCAATAACTCAAAAAATGATTCATTTGACTTTGAAGTTTTTAACTCATTCTCAATCTACTAAAAAATCAGTACGTTATATAAAACATATGATAAAATTGGAACGAATGATAAAAAAACAAAATATAATGCAGCAAACCAATATTTTAAGAAAATTGATGAGGCAGTTGAATAAAAAAATTAAAAAAGAGACTTCATTCTATCATCGATTGTCTGCTAAATTAAGAGGCTCTAGTCATATCTCTGATAACAATTTAGTGAAAAAATATCAAGAGTTACAACAATATCATCAGCAGTTAAAATTAGGTCAATTGATAAATGCTCTTGAATTAGCTGATATTCAACAGAATAGTTTAATGGATACAAAATAATGATAAGAATTGGGTCGGGTCTGTCCATACCTCTGTGTAAATTCAAATTTTCTTTTATGATACTGATTTAATTTCTGATTTTTCAGCTTTACAGTTAAAAATCGATATGTAAACCAATAGAGGCTGCTGTTTATTGGTCACAGAATCAATTTTTTCTGTATTTTACAAGTTGGGATAATTGAGTATATTTTAAATCTGAAAAATAATGTATGAAGTAAATAATATGTGTGTATTGACCTAAGCGGTATCCTGATCTCATAATATTAGAAAGAGGGCTGTTATTTCAAAAAAAACGCTTTTCCTAGAGTGTATTTATTTTGTTACAGATTAATATCGATATCAGAGTCATCACTGTCACGGTTATCAATATGACTGAATAATATGTCTCTGAAGAAGATCAAAGTATTTCAATAAAGCTTTATTTTAACGCCATCAAAAATGGCGCGCCCGGAAGGATTCGAACCTCCGACCACCTGGTTCGTAGCCAGGTACTCTATCCAACTGAGCTACGGGCGCTGAATGAATATATCGTTTAATTTTCGATGTGGCGGTGAGGGAGGGATTCGAACCCTCGATACGGCTACAAACCGTATACTCCCTTAGCAGGGGAGCGCCTTCAGCCACTCGGCCACCTCACCGTTATCAAGCGATGAGCCAATTTTACCAAATTGTGAGATAATTTGCAGTCTTTTTTTATAATAAAAAAGATAATGAGCATCACATTTGCTTGTAATCAGATTCAATATACTGAAACCGCAATTGAATTATGCGTATATTAATTAAAAATATGGTTGATATATAATGAATTTTTTAACTTAACTAGACTGATTGTATACTCGTATCACAATGTTGAAATGTATCCTTCAAAATAAAAAAATTGATATTTTTATTTTAGGAGGATGACTGAGTGATCATTCAATCCATTCATTGAGTTCAGCATGGTATATAGTCGACTCTGAAAAATTAATAAATATTACACAATTCAATATGATATATGTTAATTTTTGGTATCATATTTCTCAGTTATTGATTGTTTCTGATATAAAACCTGGGGAAAAAATGAAAGAAAAAGACACGACAAACAAATTTATTTTGCCTTCTCAAGTGTGAAGTGCAACAGTAAGGCATTTTCTATAGCCAAAAAAAAGCAGTCAAATGCTAATAATTCGTATCACTTCTTTTTATCAAAAAAGAAGGAGAATGATATGGCTTATCAACACTTGACTTCAGAAGAAAGATCTTAAATTGATATCTTATTATCAAAGCATTATTCTGAAACCTTGGCAATAAGACAATAGAATCGCATTGAAAAGATCTCCTTCTACGATTTCAAGAAAGATTCTATATAATCCTAAAGGGAGACAATATGATGATCAACAATATTGATATTTTGATCAAAAAATGCAGTCCTAATCAAATTTCAGGGCGGTTGAAATTAGCAAATATTCAGATTACTCATGAAACGATTGATCAATATATTGAACTTTGGCGTTAAATTTCATAATGATGTTGTCGAGTCAAAAATAAAGTATCATAAAAAATAATGGATTTTAACCCAGGCTATATCACTCTTTTTATATGACTGATAATATGTATTTGCTATCTTAATGAAAAAACAGTAAAATTTATAAAAATCAATTATTTATGAAATATTTTTTTCAAAATAAACCTTTATAAATAGATTATTGACTCATTTATGAATTCTAAATATATGAATACACAGGCTTTATTTGAGTAGTGATGGGAGGTTGTTATGCCTCGTTTAATCTACATTAATTTTGTCCTAATCACTACTGGATAGAGCTAGTTTACTCCCATTCTCTTTTATATTGATCTATTGAACTGGTATTCTTATGATTGACATGAGTTTCTTGCTTATCTTGTTTTATTTTTTCCCAGCCTATATCACTTTTTTCATTTTTGATGCGACGATAAATTTCTTCGCGATGAACAGGTGTATCTCTAGGAGCATCAATGCCAATTCTTACTTGATTGCCTTTAACGCCTAGTACAGTTATCACAATATCATCACCAATCATTAACATTTCACCAATTCGACGTGTTAATATTAGCATTACTATTCTCCTTGTCTTAAATCATTCCAGAAAATAAAAGCCATTTTAAAATCATAGATGGCCCCGTGTTTTACTTTAAATTTCAATCATTTATATTTTTATAGAATGTTATTTCATCTAATTACTTTATAGTTGAATTTTTATGAAAATACTCACTCCTTGTTTAGTAAGACACTGAAAATCTCATAATATTCACATTAATTGATATTAATTTCATAATATTCACATTAATTGATATAAAGTAAGTATATCTAACATGTCAATAAGTTCAGCTATATCATATGTTACGTTTTTATTTGGAATCATACTAGTAATAGATGAGAGGCTAAATTGATCGATTAAAGCGCATTATATTAAAAATAATTGTAATTTGAAAGGCCTTCTAGTATTAATTCTTTAGATGAAGAGTCAGTTATTTTTATTGTATATTATTTTGAGAATTTTCTAATTTAAAAGCAGCATGTAATAAACGAATAGCTAATTCTAAATATTTATCTTCAATGAGAACAGAAACTTTAATTTCAGAAGTTGTAATTGCTTGAATATTAATGTTTTTTAAGGCTAAAGCTTCAAACATTGTTGCAGCTACTCCTGCATGAGATCGCATGCCAATACCAATAATAGAAATTTTTGCAATTTTATGATCCCCTTCAATAGCAGCTGTTTTTAACTGAGTTTGCATCGTGTTTAATAAAGTAATCGTTTGATTATAGCTATTTTCTGGCACTGTAAACGTTAAATCTGTAAAATCTTGTTGCGACACACTTTGAACAATCATGTCGACTTCTATCGCCTTTTTTGCTAATATTTGTAGGATTTTAGCAGCAATACCCGGCTTATCATGAATTTTTCGAACGGTAATCCTAGCTTCATGACGGCTAAATGAAATAGCGGATACTACAGGATTTTCTAATCCAGAACCTTCATCAAAAGTAATCAATGTACCTATCCCTCTATGAACAGCATGAGAAACTCGAATTTGTACACCATATTTTGTAGCAAATTCAACCGATCTTGTTTGTAAAACCTTCGAACCTTGACTGGACATTTCTAGCATTTCTTCAAATGTAATGCGCGTAATTTTTTGAGCATCAGTCACGATATTTGGATCAGTTGTATAAACACCGTCCACATCAGTGTAAATTTGACACTCATGCGCTTGAATAGCTGCAGCTAAAGCAACAGCTGAGGTATCAGATCCACCACGCCCTAGCGTCGTTATTTTGTTTTCTAAAGAAACACCTTGAAAGCCTGTCACAATGACAACTTGTGTTTTTAACCATTCTAATAACTGATTGGTTTTAATAGAACGAATCCGTGCTTTCCCATAAGCATTATTCGTTTCAATGCCAATTTGAAAAGCATTTGCTGATCGAGCATGACAGTTTATTTTATTTAATGCAATTGCTAACAAGCTAGCTGTAATTTGTTCACCTGTTGCTAAAATTGCATCATATTCCATGATATTTGGAGTTTGATCAATTGATAGACATAAATCATGTAACTGATCTGTTTTGTTTGCCATGGCTGAGACAACAACAATAATTTGATGACCATCTTCTTGTACGTTTTTTTTAATTTTTTTAGCAATGTTATCGATACGTTCTAAATTGCCTAAAGATGTGCCGCCAAATTTTTGAACTAATAGCATGTTTATTTCCTGATCAATTGAAGTGTTGTGTTACCCATGCTTTGACAGTGGAGAGTATTTGATACAGTTTTTGTGTATCACAAGCAGGTGCGCTACCTTGCGAAAAATCAGCTCGACCTCCTCCTTTCCCGTCTAGTAATGATGCAATATTTTTTAATAAAACATCCGCATTGAATTGTTGTGTTAATTGTTTGGATATACCGACAGCTAGCAAGGTTCGTTCAGTCGTTTTACTGGCTAAACAAATGATAGCATTGGGTGATTTTTGTTTTAATTGATCAATTAAATGGCGTAATAAGTCAGGTGCTGTGTCTTCTAAAACAGTATATATTAAATGGATGTGTTTTATTTTTTCTGCTTTTTTGATCAAAGATTCACAAGTATGCTGTATTAATTGTTGCTGTAGTTTGTTTATTTTCTTTTCAGATAAGTGTGTGTTTTCTATTAATTTCATGACTTTATCTATCACATTATCTGTATTGCTTTTGAGTGCTGATGCAATATTAAGATATTGATTTCTATCTGTTTGTATTTTATTTAATGCTGCTTGCCCTGTTAAAGCTGTTATTCTTCTAATGCCTGAAGCAATACTTGATTCACTTTGTAATATCAATAAGCCAATTTCACCTGTATTTGTTACATGAGTTCCGCCACATAGCTCAATAGAATAGTCTTTTTCTCCCATACTTAAAACACGAACATGACTTGTATATTTTTCATCAAATAAGGCGATAGCGCCTTGTTTGATAGCTTGATCAAAAGGTATTTCTTGTGTGATTACAGGTGTATTAGATTGAATCTGTTCATTAACAAGACGTTCAATCTCTATCCATTCTTGAGGTAATATTGCTTTGGGATGAGAAAAATCAAATCTTAATTCTGTCGAAGTGACTAAAGAACCTTTTTGTACAACATGATCTCCGAGCACTTTTCGTAAAGTCGCATGTAGTAAATGAGTAGAAGAATGATTCACAGCTATTTGATGGCGATGCTGTTGATTAATGGATAATGTAATCGAATCACCGATTGTTAATACTCCATATTGTATTTGAATAATATGAATAATATGTTGGTCTGTTTTTTGTGTATCGAGTACTGTAAATTGCATTGTCTCTGTATGACCCAGTCCAATATCACCTATTTGACCACCTGATTCAGCATAAAAAGGTGTTTTATCGACAATCAATAGAATCGGTTCTGTGATTGTTGTATCTACTTGATCTATTGGTTTATTGTGTACACTTAAATTTAAGACAGTACTTTTAGAGTGATTTTTTGTATAACCAATAAAATGTGTAGAAGGCTCGGTAATGATAGCTTGATTGTAATTAACAGTAAATTGATGTGCTGATCTTGCTTTTTCTCGTTGTTCTGTCATTAAACGTTGATATTCAGCGATATTAAGAGACAACCCGCGTTCTCTTGCAATATCCTGAATTAAATCCACAGGAAATCCATAAGTGTCATATAATGTAAAAATAGTATATCCACTGATGATTTGGCCTGTCAATTTGTATAAATCAGCTTCAAGACGTTTCATGCCTCGATCTAACGTCAGCTGAAACTGTTTTTCTTCTTGTTGTAATACCGTTGAAATATGCCTTTTGTTTTTTATAATCGGCTCTGCAACTGATCCAAGTGTTTCAATGAGTGTATCGAGTAATTGATAAAAGAATGGATTAGTTTGGCCGAGTTGATAACCATGTCTACAGGCACGACGAATTAATCGACGTAAAATATATCCTCGTCCTTCATTGGTTGGTTGTATTCCATCTGCTACTAAAAAAGAAGCTGCTCGAATATGATCAGCAATAACACGTAAAGATGCATTTTGATGATTGGATTCATTTAAGAGTTGACCGGCTTTTTGAATAATAGGTTGAAAGCAATCTGTATCATAATTATTGGTCATATTTTGCATGACAGCTGTGATTCTTTCAAGTCCCATGCCGGTGTCAATGGCAGGATGTTTTAACAGGACCAATTCACCTTGATCTGTGCGATTATATTGCATAAACACCATATTCCAAATTTCAATATAACGATCTTGATCTGCATTTTCTCCGCCAGGAGGGTCACCTGGAACGTCTACTCCATGATCATAAAAAATTTCACTACAAGGACCGCAAGGACCTGTTTCTCCCATACTCCAAAAGTTATCGTCTTCTCCTAATTTTGAAAAGCGAGCAGGGTCAATCTGTAAATCATTGAGCCAAATTTTTTCAGCTTCAGTATCTTGATGATAAATCGTGACCCAGAGCTTAGAAGTCGGTATTTTTAATACGTTTGTCAAAAATTCCCAAGCATACTCAATGGCTTCTTTTTTAAAGTACTGCCCAAAACTAAAATTACCGAGCATTTCAAAAAAAGTATGATGTCTGGCAGTATAACCGACATTATCCAGATCATTATGTTTTCCGCCGGCTCGAAGGCATCTTTGTGCTGTGACAACACAAGGATAAGGTGAAGTTTCTACTCCCAGTAAAATTTTTTTAAACTGATTCATACCAGCATTTGTAAATAAGAGAGAAGGATCTTGCTTTGGGATTAAAGTGCTGCCAGGTATTTCCTGATGCGCTCTATCTTTAAAAAATGTAATAAAAAGATTCCGAATCGTCGTACTTTTCATGTCAATGGCATCATAAATATGTCTATATTCGTAATGGTTATCTATATCAGAGAACCTCGTAATGCGTATCATATCATTATGTGGTATGAGTGCGCATTTTTTTTTACACACAGACGTGCGATTAAGGTTGATATTTTGATTTAAATGCCTTATGATCACGCCTGTCTTTTTTATTCGGTTTTGTTTTAGGCGAAGTGACACATAAGCCTGCTAATTGATGCTGTGCTTTTCTGTCTTCTCTATTTTTTAAACTAGCTTCAGTTTCATGGTATAACATAGCAGCTTCAGGTGCGCTACGACGATGATCGCTGAGTTGATCAACCTGAATTGTTTTTTTTTCATAGCCTTGCGTAATCGTTAGATAGTCCCCGATTTTCGGCAATCGACTTGGTTTTACTTTTTCTCCCTGCATGCGAACTTTACCGCTCTCAATAGCTTGCTTAGCGAGTTGCCTGGTTTTATATAATCTGGCCGCCCATAACCATTTATCTAAACGAATGATTTGATGTTGCATAGCATGACCTTAAAAATAAAAATGCATCCATGATAGAAACATTAGATAAGCAAGAAGCATTATTGTGCCATCTTCAATTCTTGTAACAGTGAGTTAAAAGTTGATAATGGTATGAATTCTGTGTTTTTTTGCATTGCGCGTTGACTGCTTGGATTGGGAATCCAGCGTAAATGTTGTATCCCATGTTGTTTTGCTGATCTAAGTACGGTTAGCGTGTCGTCTATAAATAAAGTTGTATTTGAATTAAAAGGATATAATGCGTTTAACTGTTTCCAAAATACAGGCTGTTCTTTTGGAAAACCTAATTGATGAGAAGAAACTACCCAGTCAACATAAGGGGTTAAATGTAAATAATGATCTTTTAAGTTGAAATTATTTGGATGTGCATTGGTAATAATAGCTGTTTGATATTTCATTTTCTTTAAGTATAGCAGTAGGTTTTTTGCCTGCGGTCGAAAAACTAATAAAGAGAGTAAATCGGTTGCTGCCTCTAAAATATTACAATTTAGATAGTGATTCCAATAATCGATACAATACCAATTGAGTGATCCTGCCAACCTTGTCATTTTGACTTGAATAAATGCTTGTGCTGCATTGAAAGAGATATTATTTTTTTGAGCATAATATTGCGGTAATTTTTTCATCCAAAATTGATCTTCAAAATATAAATCAATTAAAGTGCCATCTAAATCAAAAAAAATGGTATCAATCATGATGAGTGTAATCGAACAGCTTGATATATGATTTCATGTGTTATGGTGTCTTTTTAGTGTGTCAGATGAGAAATGAAATATCAACGATGTGGCTAGTATAGCAAGGATGTAGATCCGAGTCATATCTGAGTGATTATGAATTGAAGAGAGATGTGTGTTTTTTTGTTTTTTAGAGAAGTGTTAATGCGTATTGTGCCGATTGTTGTGTAAATCCTCTTCGCAATAAATAGTTTTGTTGTTTGAAAATAGCTTGAGATGTTTCTGGTAACTGAGAGCCATACTGTTTGATACGTTGACGGGATGCTATATCATCCCAGGATTGAGGTAATTGTTCAAATGTGTGATCAATAATGCTATTGGCAATCTGTTCATTGATCATTTTGGCTTGAATAAAGAGTGGACCATAACCGCGTTCAGCATATCGATTGAATAAGACAATAGCGCATCTTGCATCAGATAAAAATCCTTTTTTTTCTAATGCATTTAAAATATCATGAATGATTTCAGCAGGACCTACATGTGATAATTTACTGTGTAAACGATATCGTGAGTACTCTTGTTTCATGAGACGTGATATTGCTTTTTGGTAAATTTGACGATACTGTTGTAAATCAGACTGCATATTTTGTTACTGATCCAGAGAATCAATGGTTGTTTTTTTAATTTTCACTGTATTTTTTATTTCAATTGTTTTTTTCTTAGTGTAAATTGAATCAGTTGGGTAATCAGGCAAACGATTCTGACGAATGATTTTGTATATTTTATTTAAAGTATCAGGATTCTCTTCTAAATAGATGGCCGCATTCGCTTTACCTTGTCCAATTTTTTTCCCTTCATAGGAATACCATGCTCCCGATTTTTCAATTAATTTATCTTGCACGGCTAAATCAATAATTTCTCCAGTTATATTAATACCTTGACCATATAAAATTTGAAATTCTGCTTGCTTAAATGGAGGCGCTATTTTATTTTTAATGACTTTGACGCGTGTTTCATTGCCTATTATTTGTTCGTCTTGTTTAACGGCACCAATGCGTCGAATATCCAGTCGAACAGATGCGTAAAATTTTAAAGCATTACCACCGGTCGTCGTTTCTGGATTGCCAAACATGACACCAATTTTCATTCTAATTTGATTAATAAAAATGACTAAACAATTTGCCTGTTTAATGGAACCTGTAATTTTACGCATGGCTTGACTCATGAGTCTGGCTTGTAAGCCAACATGACTATCGCCCATATCGCCATCAATTTCTGCTTTCGGCACTAACGCTGCAACTGAATCTACAATAATGACATCAATTGCTTTAGATCGAACTAACATATCTGTAATTTCTAAAGCTTGTTCACCTGTATCAGGTTGAGATAAATATAAATCATCAATTTGAATCCCTAATTTTTGTGCATAATCAATATCTAAGGCGTGCTCTGCATCAATAAAAGCACAGGCTAATCCTTTTTTCTGTGCTTCAGCAATAACACTGAGCGTTAAAGTTGTTTTTCCTGAAGATTCAGGGCCAAAAATTTCAACAATACGTCCTTTGGGTAAGCCTCCAATGCCTAATGCAATATCCAGTTGAAGTGAACCTGTTGAAATAGCTGGAATAGGTTCGCGTTTATAGCCTCCCATTTTCATGACAGAGCCTTTGCCAAATTGGCGCTCAATTTGTTCTAAAGCAGCTTCTAAAGCTTGTTTTTTATTATCTTGTGTTGCCATTTTACATCACCTGTTATGAAATGAAATTTGAATCAATGCGCTGTATATAAAGCGCTAAGTATTGTAATGCAGTTTTAATGCTTGTGTTGCGAATCGTTTCTCTGTCACCTAAAAAATCAAATTGAGAAGACCAAATTTTATGATGAATCATCCAAGCCATCCAAATTGTGCCAATAGGATGGTTCAGGTTTCCATGGCCTGGCCCTGCAACACCTGTAATACTCAGTGCTATTTGAGCTTGGTTTAATTGTAATGCTGATCGTGCTAACTGTTCTACAACTGGTTGGCTTACTGCGCCATATTTTTTTAATAGTGATGCGTTTAAGTGGAGTTGTTTTATTTTGAATTGGTTAGCGTATGCAATCCAGCCTCCTTCATACCATTGAGAGCTTCCAGGGCATTGTGTTATCGTTTGTCCAATACCACCACCAGTACAAGACTCTACTGTCACGAGTTTCCATTTTTTTTTAATGCAAATGGTTGCAATGGTTTTCAGAAAAGATTGGTTGTCGTTTTTCAATGAGCTCTCCTGTTGCATTGCAGTGATCATGCGTGATGAGAACAAGCATTTTGTTTGCATTTTTCACTATATTCAGAAAATTATACAGTGCTGATATCAAAAATCAAATGAGAGTTATATTTTTCTTGTACAGACTATTTTTTCAGTACTCATTAGATGACGCTTTGATTGTTTTTATTTGCTGTAATCCGTCAATGTAAGCACGCAGTTTAATAATTTCTTTTTCTTGTCCTTCTAAAGTTTTAACTTTTTTATGTAATTGATTGAGTTCATTTTTACATTCTTCATGCAGAGGTTGTAGTATTTCATAGTGTGCGATACGTTTTAATAATTGCTGGCTATAGGTTATTAAACTCTTAGGTTCATTGAAGAGTTGATGGAGTTGATGGAGTTGATTAATCTGGCTTTGTTGCGCTGTATTTTTCTTTTCAATTGTGTCTAATTTAGAGGTTAATTGTTTTATTTTTTCAATATGATGTGTTTGATCATAATTTAATGTTAATATTTTTTTTTGTAAGATTGTTTCTGCCTTTTCAATTTTAGCTAGACATGCTTTGGATGTTTGATGATTTTGTCGCTCTTCATCTAATGTTTTCATCCAATGATTGATCATTTTTTGATGTGATTCATCCAGTTGAGCGGCTTGAGCAGTAATAGCTTGCTCATGCGTTATTTTTAATTGTGCTATTTGTTCCATTAAATGTGTGATTTTTACTAAATGAAGCGCTTTTTCTTGTGATAATCTATCAATAGATTGCTCAGCATTTTTCAATTGATCTTGTAGTTTTTCATTTTGCTTTTGAATATTGTCTAATGTTAAGGCATTGTGTTTTATTTTTTTTTCATAGGATTCATTGGTGTTATTTTGTTCTATTTTAAGCGTATCAATGATTTCATTTTTTTCAGTTAATTCATTGCTTAAATGAAAAGCTGTTTCACTTAATTTAAATTTTTCTTTTGCTAGTTCTCGTTTTAATGCATAGAGTAATTCATCAGAGAGTATGACTTGCTCAGCATCAGTTAAAATGCCTGCTTCTAACCATTCTCGATAGACAGGTAGTACTGTTTGTTTGCCCATGCCTACTTTTGCTGCAAGCGTTTGTGCGGAAATTTTTTCATTTTCATGTTTCATTGCATCGAGTGCTAGAAAGATAATTTTACGACGACTTGCGATTTTATCTGTATCCATAGCGTAGGCTCACAATAACAGGACTGTATATGAACAGAATAATTTTCTTATTTATCATAACATGAGTCTTGTAAAGACAGATTTTTTTTTCAGAATTCACTGTGAAGTTTGCAGGTATTATGATCTGTTTTATAGTCATATCGTGATGCGTTCTAATGAAGATACAATTCGAAATAAAGACATTTTATGATCTGACTTATCTCTGTATTCACTATTTAAATATTGATAAAAATAATGCAGTTGCATTCAAAAAAAAGCATGCTAGTGAGCTGTGTTGCCTGATGAATATGAAGATAAACGTGTTTGGCAAGTGAGCATATTTCAAATCATAGAGATTCCATAAGCAATTGCAGAGTCTATGTGATATTACGACTCAATGAATTGATATTTTTTATGAGGCTCCATTTAACCATGAAATGCAAGACCTAAAGGTTTGTCTATGCCTTGCATAACGTCGTTAGGTGTTCGATAGGTTAACACTTTTTAGACCTGTTAAAGTGATGATTGATATTGTGTATGCTATTATTTGGGTGAATTCAACATGAGGAGACGATCTAGTCTTGCATTGAAGTTGAAGCATGATGATAAAATAGGCTATCATTAAAGCGTTCTTCCTGAAATAATAAAAAGATAATTTAAGACTGTATCGCGAAACCTGCTTTTAACCAATCACTAAACCCACCGGTTACATTATACAAAATTACAGCATGATCTTCTTGTAATAATTTACTGCAAGCCATTTGGCTGCGAATGCCATGTTGACAATATATTATTATTTTTTTCTTGGTTTTAGGTAATTGAGATAGCATCAGTGTATCGACTGGCAACAAAATAGCTAATGGAATATGGCTGTGTTGATATTCTTCCGGTGTGCGAACATCAATGGCGACAGCTGATTGATTGTCAAGCCATTCTTTTGCTTGCTGGATTGTAATAGATTGAAAATTTTCTTGCATTGTTATCAGACCGTTTGATGTGAATTTTGTGTGTGTATTATCAGGGATGAATACCAATAATACATATTAAGATCGTCATGTCGATTGGTTTTTTTGAGGAAACACAGAGTCAATATTTGATTGTGTTTTATTGTTTTTTATTTGTTTGTCCACTATATAAATTAACCATAATACAGGAAAACCAATGAGACCTGAAGCAATAAAAAACAGCACATATCCAAAATGATCAACAAATAAACCTGAGAATCCAGAAATAAATTTAGGAATGATCAGCATAATAGAGCTAAATAAAGCGTATTGAGAGGCAGAATAATAAACATTTGTTAAACTAGGGCGTATCCTCATTCTGAATTCACCCAAATAATAGCACACGCAATATAAATCATCGCTTTAAAATTCCTAGCTGGCTTATCAAAACGAGTTGAAATACTTCTAAAATGTTTTAATCTAGAAAATAAATTTTCAACAAGATGCCTTGATTTATAAATATTTTTTTTAAAATGAATAGCAGGTTTTTTAGTGTTAGAACGTTTTGGAATCATAGCCTCCATTCCTAATTGTTTTGCTTGTTCT
>JAAOIJ010000123.1 GCA_015163815.1 Endozoicomonadaceae bacterium | reverse complement strand
ATCATTATTTATTAAAAAAATTCAGTTAATAAAACCTGTTCAAAACTTTTCAGGCGATATACGATTTGAAACTCCTGAGCCAGGGACAAAAAGAGAAGCCACTCAAATATTCATCAAACAATATATTCAAGATATAAGATACTTAATTAATAATAATATTTATACAACAGAAGATTTAATGGAAACGACGGAACATATAGGATCTATCGATCAGGGACATATGGAGCAATTAGAGACATTACATGAATATATGACATTTTTTTTATATGACACAACAAACCTATCCTCAGTTGTATTTTTAGATATCAATCAAAATTTTAAAAATTATCTTGAAAATATTGTCATTAAAAAAATCATATTGCATGATCGTTATGGAAAAAATGCTGATCTATGTAGCCTAAATCAAGAGCTCCTTTTTGAAATAAAACATGAAAATATCGTTGAGTTACTGGGTTCGTATACTATAAAAAATGATGTGGATGTTTTCGAGAGATTTTTAATTTTTAAACGTTATGCTTCTGATAGTTTTAATTTTTTTAATGATTTGGAGTTTAGTAAAATAAGATTTAAAACGACACTTTTATTGTTCTTACATATCATGAGAGCTATGGAGTATCTAACATCTCAAAAAATCGTCCATTCTGATATTAAATTAGAAAATATTCTTTGCAATGCGGATGCTACACAATGGTGCTTAACTGATTTTGAAGGTGCTAAAAAAATAACGTCAAAGCATGATCGTATGCAATTTAAGGCTTCAGGAGAGATCCTTGGAACAAAAGGGTATATTGCGCCTGAAGTAAAGTCTAAAAAAATATTTTCTCACTATAGTGATATCTATTCATTTGGAGCAACCATGTTTTATTTATTTACATTAAAGCCTTATCAATCAAACGTGCTTCTGAATTATCAACATGCTCATTATAATACTTTGTTTTTTAAAATAAATAAAGAAGCGAAAAAGTTATATACTCCTTGCGTTTTGGCTTTAAGAAGATCTGTAGTTATCCCTATAGAGATCATTAATCAATTTAAAGACAATCCAATACAAGTTGCTAAGGTATTATCTCAAAAATTTCTTTCTGAGGTCTTTCCTAGATATAATAATGTTTTGGAATATAGCAGAACGCATGAGTATGCCCAATACATCTTTATGCCGGCGATGTTAACAGCTGTACAGTTATTGGCTCGTGATAGAGGCAAACATGATCAATTCATTCAATACTTTGAATGTTTACTGGAACAAATTGAATAACATTATTTCATTTAAAGCATGATTATCATATGGATGATCTGAGTGAGATACAGTTAAAATGAAGTCTTTTGTGTGTGATAGATACAATCCCGTGCTCATATGTTGTATGCGCTTATATTGCTTGGAATTAATCTATTGATATCATTTATATGATGTTTAATTGATTATAAATAAATCAGATTTTTTAAAAAACTTAAGCTGATGATTTACAAGTGAATTATTTCATATAATGTAATGGGTTCATGATCAAGATAATTTCTGAATGTATTGCAAAATAAATTTGTTTTTCATGTCTTTTCCCAGATTTTATATCAGTAACAACCAATAACTGGGAGATATTATACCACAAATTAACATATAATTAATTGAATTATATGTTAATTTATTACTTTTTCAGGGTCGACTGTATACATTTAAAAATGTAACTATTTGTTTTAGTTTTAATTTAATATGCCGATATTTTTTACAAACCATTATAGTTTGAGACCTTTGCAATAAGAAAATAAATGAGTATTTTTTGAGCTTTTTGATTAAAAAAACACATAAACGGCTTCATTTTTTACATTTTTTAAATAACACATATCATTTCATGCGCTTCTATTGTCTTATTGCAAAGGTCTCAGTTTTTATACAAAAAACTTGTATTATATTGATTTAATTGGAGATTAAAGTAATATGTATCAGTCAAAAAAATCTGCTATTCATCATCTTCGATATGTGTTGGACTGCTTTAAAATACAAGATATTCCGATGCAGATGCAAAATACATTCTTGAATAATGTGAAGATATCGAGAACTTATGCGGATTTATGTAAAAATATAGAAATTGTTTATAGTGTTTTGCGTCTCAGGGTGCCGGAATTAGAGAAAACAGATTTAGATCGAGGATACAGAAGTACTATGCTTAATATTTGTAAACGTAGCTGCGTTTCTTTTCAAGATGGACAATTGAAAACTCTGGAAAGTGAATCTGTACCATCTTTTCAAAATCAACCACAGCCTAGACAGATAGGTGCATCTGTCATAGATACTTCTGCTAAAAGAGATAAGAGACAGTCTAATTATCAAGA
Organism: Endozoicomonadaceae bacterium; assembly: GCA_015163815.1. Lineage (GTDB taxonomy): Bacteria > Pseudomonadota > Gammaproteobacteria > Pseudomonadales > Endozoicomonadaceae > JAAOIJ01. The sequence goes on along the minus strand of JAAOIJ010000123.1, from coordinate 719 downwards.
ATTAAGATTAAGTGTCTGTAATTTTTATAAGACAGCTGCTTTATCATCTAAGAAAAATAAAGAGATGCATCAGATATCAATACTGGAAGCAGAAAAATTTATGGCTCAAGAAAAGAATATTAAGGTGTTATATGGCTGGATGGTTCATAATAATATCAATGAATTTAAACAGAATGACCTCTATTTAGCTATTTCATATTATATTATGATTACAAAAATAATACCTCAGAAATGGAATTTTAACTTGTTTTTAGATCAATTTCTAAACTATAGCCTCAAGCATGCTAATAATTTAAAATTGGAACCTGGTTTTTGCGATATTAGTGATGATCCAGATATGTTATGTTTCTTTTTGCAAACGATAGATTCATCAAATAAAATGACAGAACAAGCTTTCGTTACCTCTTATTATATAAATAAAAATAAATTGCAAGAATTATATAGCATAAGCGGTAACTATGAAGCTGAAAGTCATCAGCCGTTTAATGAATGCGTGTCAGTCGATCATCAATTATCTGTTTTATCACCTATGCAAGCAATAGTTCCAAAAAACGAAGAGAATAGATTTCCGGTATTTTCAGTCAGAATGGGTGTGCTAACCCATTTAAATAAAATGGGTGTGAATTCGAATTTGAATTCTATTTTTCTTAAAACTATTCAATCAAAGTTATTAGAATTACCTGAAAATAAAGACCATCCTATGTTAAAAAACGTGTTCT
>JAAOIJ010000011.1 GCA_015163815.1 Endozoicomonadaceae bacterium | reverse complement strand
TTTTTTAAAAAAAAGAGTGTCGTGTATTTTAAAATAAAAAGCAATCTATAAATGATTTTCAGATTGAGGACACGCCCTAGTCTTGCGCATTAAAATATTGCCCTGTAATATGTTGGCTATCTTGGCTCATTAAATACAAATAGAGTGGCATAATCTCTTCTGGCGATGATAAAGTATTTGGATTTTCTGCAGGATAAGCTTGCGCTCGCATAGCTGTTCGCGTTGCACCAGGATTGATGGTATTGATACGCAAAGTACTGATGTCTTTTTCTTCATCTGACATAACTTTTGCTAAACTTTCAGTCGCTACTTTAGAAATACAGTAAGCTCCCCAATGTGCGCGCCCTTGATCACGAGTAACCCCAGATGATGTAAAAATAATGGCACTATTTTTTTGAGCACGCAGTAATGCTATTAATGCTTTTGTTAGAAAAAATTGAGCTGTCACATTCACTTGCATTACAGCATCCCATAGCGTAGGTTGATATTGGCTCATAGGCCCTAATTGGCCTAATAACGAGGCATTGTGGACTAAACCATTTAATTGTTTTAATTCAGAAGCAATCACGTCTGCTATGGATTGATAAGCTTTAAAATCACGTGTATTTAAATCAAAAGGTAGAATCAGTGGCTTTTTTTTATCTTGTTCACATATTTCATCATAAACTTGTTCTAAATGTTGCACAGTTTTTCCTAATAAGATCACTTGTGCACCGTAATGTGCGTATGTTTTGGCTAATGTTTTACCAATACCTTGACCGGCACCTGTCACTAAAATAGTTTTATTGTCTAAAAAATGAGGATGGGGTTGATATGATTTCATAATATAACCTTTTTTCTGAATACAGTGGTGTGAAATGCAGTGTTTAAGATAATTTATTTTGATGCCCATTGGTTTTTTTCAAGCCAATGTAATAAGTCATTTGCTGTTTTAATGTATAGATCAGCATGCCAAGTTTGAGGGTTGCAAGTTTGAGGAATATGTCCATATAATGCTGCACAAGTCATCGCACCAGCTTTCAGTCCAGAGGTGATATCTCGTTGATGATCGCCAACAAATAAAGTATTGTGAGGATTACAGTTCATGTATTGACAAGCCGTTAAGACAGGGACAGGAGATGGTTTAACGCAATGCGTATTTTCAGGGCAAATTAAGGTGATATAAGTTTGAGGAAATAAATCTAATTGCATCATTGGTTTTGCAAAACGTTCAGGTTTATTCGTAACAACACCCCATGGCATGCCATGCTCTGTAATCGCTTCTAATAGATTACGAATACCAGGATATAATGTGGCTTGAGGTTGTGTTTGAATGATATGAGCATAATGCTTAAAAAAATCATATTGTAAAGAATCAAATTGAGAGTCTTGTTCGTTGAGTTCAAAGGTATGATAAATTAAGGATCGACTCCCAGCTTCTAAATAAGGGCGTAATGCTTGATAGGATTGTGTCTGTTTCGTGTGCTGTTTCAGTAAAGCATTGCAAGCTGTTATTAAATCGATGGAGGTGTCGAGTAAAGTGCCATCGAAATCAAATAAAATAGCAGTTAGAGGTAAATGGGAGTTATCTATCATATTGATTGGGATATCCTGTTTTTTTTGTATGAATTAAATAGTTAACACTTAAATCTTGTTGATTTAATTGATATTGCTTTGTAAAAGGGTTGTATGTTATGCCGGTCATATCACAGAGTGTTAAACTCTGTTTTTCACAATAGTTCACGAGTTGATGCGGTGGAATAAATTGATGCCAATCATGCGTTCCTTTTGGTAATAATTTCAAAATATATTCTGCACCAATAATCGCAAAAAGCCAAGATTTAAGCGTTTTATTCAGTGTAGAAAAAAACAAATGCCCATCAGGTTTGACAAGCTTTGCGCAAGCTTGTATGGTTTTTTCTGGATCAGGCACATGCTCTAGCATTTCTAAACAAGTAATGATATCAAAAGACTCGCTTTCCTGTTCTGATAGCCTTTCTGCTGAGAGACATTGGTATTCGATAGATACACCTGTTTTTTTGCTATGTTCTCGTGCAACTTGTAGTGATTTTTCTGCTAAATCAATCCCTGTAACTTCAGCTCCTCGTAAAGCCATGGCTTCACTCAGAATACCACCGCCACACCCAACATCTAGCACAGTTTTATGAGATAAAATGGCTTGTGAGTCGATATAATTTAATCGAATAGGGTTGAGGTCATGTAATGGTTTAAAAGCGCCATGCGGATCCCACCATTTAGAAGATAAATGATCAAATTTATTAATCTCATCAGGATCTACATTATCAAACTCAGGCATACAAGTTAACTCATTTCGTGATATGAAGATATCAATTATACGTGATTTAAAATCATTTGATAGATCAAAATCAAAGAACAATATCAGGATGTCTGTGTTATTTTTTGATGATCATGCCTTACCTTTCTTATTGAATATCAACAATAACTTGTCATTTCGTACCGTGCCGCGCATTGATTGTATGGTGTAAAAAAAGGCATTGCAGCAATATACTTCGATCAAAGATGTGATCCTCGTAATACCTTCGATATCATGATTTCTTCATGCTTAAACTGATGAGTTGCAGTTATATGAGCAGTATAAGGTGTTTTCAATATTTTAGAGAAAACTTCATGTTTATAAAAGATTTTTATATGATGAAAAGGAATGGTTTGTCTATATTGAAGTGATCTTTTTTTTAATGCTTGATAAGAGCGTCTTTTTGTTTATTCGATCTGCACTTACAAAATATTGATAAAAAAATATTTAAATCGTTTTTAGATGACCCTGACAAGGGCATCTTGATGATTTTTTTCTATCATAATAGCTGCTTCGCAGTTTTCAATGCAAGATTTTTCATCGACAATAATAGGCCTTTTTATAATAGCGATTCGATTAGATATAGGCTCTCCATTTTTTTATAAAAATATTAATATATTTCATCTTATTAGAGCGTGCCTTATCAAGTTTCCAGCTTACTTTTAATCGCCTTTTTTAACACTATTTTCTCCCTTTAGTATGACGCAGAATCTCTCTTGAAATCGTAGAAAGATATCTTTTGAATGCTTTTCTTATTGCAATAATAGACCCATGCTATGACAAAAAGATATCAATTTGAGATCTTTCTTCTGCAGTCAACTGTTGATAAGCCCTGCCTTTCTCTTTCTTTTTTTGACACAAACACAAAGAAGTGACATGAATCATGAGCATTTGACTGCTTTTTTTGGCTATAGAAAATGCCTTACTGTTGCACTTCACATTTGAGAAGGGAAAGCTCTTTGAGTATGTATTTGTTGTACTTGTTGGATAAAGGTTGATATTTTTTTAGAGAGCCTATCGAAAGTGATATAGTCAAGTGGTAATGCTAGATAAGTTTTGATATCGCCTGTGTCCAATGTGATTTTTTCTATTTTGGTATAGTGTTGAGTACCTTCTTTGCTAATCGAAATATAATCGAAATTTTGCACTTGAAAAACAGGAGCTGTATCTCGTCTTATCTGAAAGTCATGTTTCATTTTTGGCTCCTCTTTTATTCCTTTATAATATCGAAAAACTGTATTGTTTGTTGAAAAAATAACTTGATATAGACGATGTATATCTTGAAACCATTGGCCAGACATGTAGTAATTGTAAAGATTAATATGATTTTTTATTAGTTCATCCCGTTGTGTTATTTTATTTTTACTAGAATCTAAATATACTGAGTCATGGAACAAAGCAATATATTGTTCAAATAATAATAGATCTTGTGAAGAACATATCTGATCATCTTGACCCTTCTTTATGTCTTCAAAAGCGATGAAAGGGTAATGCATCATATCTGAAAATTCAATCAAATGTTTTAAACCATGGAGAGCAACAGTAAAAACTGGTTTTTTTAAAAAGACATTGTCTAATGCTGAGTAGGTAAGTGAATGCATGCCTATTATTATTGATTTTTCCATCCATGCTGTTTTATTTTGTTTTTGAGCTATTTGGAAGGCTCCTCTCAAAAAGCCTTCAAAAGAATATATAATGAGTTGTACAAGTATGTCTGTCATTTTCTGTTCTTGAGATATTGATAGAACTGTGTGTGTTATTTTTGTGCCATCAGAATTAATGCTTTTTATTTTCATTTCTGTTTTTTTGCTTAAAATTTCTTGATATTTAGCTTGATAAATAAGGTAGTTTTCCCAATGTATTAAATCATTCTCTAGATTGAATAATACAATATTATCATGCCATTTTAAATAATGTTCAATTTTTCCTTTTTCAGATGCTGTCATGTTTTTTTCTGAATAAATAAAAATAAATGGAATGTTCCATTTTTCTAACAGTGAAGCATCGGTTTGTATTTTTTGTATGGTTTCGCATGGGTTGCCAAGATCATGCTCTATCAGAGTGTCTTCTGTAGTGATCCAGCATTGAAAAATAGGTCCAGGTGGAATTAATTCATACTCTTCTTGTTTAAATTGTTCAATGGTGTCAATTTGAGTATAAGCTAAAAAATCTATTATAGATTGTTTGGAGTCATAATCTAAAGATAAGTGATATTTTTCCTCCATATCTTGAGATAACATCTTGAGTATGTTGTTAAATCTATCTTGCTTTTCTTGTTTTCCTGTCAAACAGTTTAGAGGTTGATGTCGACTAGGCGATATCTTCTGTATTATGTCATATAAATAAATAAAAGGAATATCCTGTGCATTTAGATGGCATGCTGGTATGCATAGTAAAATAAAAAAAAAGAGATACTTTAAGGTATGATAAGATTGCAGTATCATGAATTTTCTCCTGTATAACAATAAGATTGTCGTCAGTGTACCAAAATAAAAATTAAGAACAATGATTATTAACAATTTCAATTCACATTTTAACGCGTGAAGTGACACGCACGCTAGATCAAATTTTAAATTGATAGCATGTTTTATAAAGAAGATTGTGATGATGAAAAGTATTCATAGAGCTCAAATCATGACTGATTTTTTTGGGTTATATTGTTTTTTATAAAGGGATGAGTTGTGCTTGCGTAAGATGTTTTGATGTGACCGATGATGCAATTTTTTTTAAAGTACAGGTGGTATATAATGTGCCTATCGTAAAAATACACAATGAAGTTATTCACTGTTTTTCATTGTGGTATTTTTTATTGGCATTGAGTTAATATAATGTAGGTTATATTACCTTAGTCAATTATTTATTAGATGTATCGTTATTTTTTTGTTTTGGATTGCGAGATAGTTGGAATTGTTGAATTTGTGTCTTGTTTTTTTTCTGATGTCTTGGTGCTGTCAGTATCAGTACCAGTATTGTTATTGTTTAATTTTTTTTCGTTAATCGCCATCGCTGTATTAAAAGATCCAGCGAGAAGAAATGCAGATACAAAAAGAGCAGATATTTTTTTCATTTTAAAATCCTCTTATTTTTAATAAAAATTAAGTTTTATGGAGTAATCA
>JAAOIJ010000122.1 GCA_015163815.1 Endozoicomonadaceae bacterium | reverse complement strand
TTCTATTGTAGGTTCTATTGTAGGTTCTATTGTAGGTTCTATTGTAGGTTCTGTTATAGGGAAAGCAGGATTATATATAGGACAATGCATTCCTTCAGGAGCACCTTTGTCTTTAGTCGCTCCAGGACAAAAGCAATGTTGTGGTAAAATCTTATTATTTAATTTCAAAGGACTTGATGCATATAAAGGGTTTGTCGTCAAATGATCACTGTGATCAGGTGGAATGCAAAATAACAGATGATCTGCTATATCTGAAATATGACAATTAATATTAAAAGCTCTAATTTCTACATCGCCTGTAAATTGCACAGGTGTATTAGCGCTTGCTAAATTGTTAATAAACGGATAGAAACTAAACATTTGTGATTCTAATTCAAATGCTGTGATATTAGAACTAGTATATTCCCTAATAGTATTATAATGATCAAATGACTCAGAGTCTATTGGATATATAATATTCAGCCTGGTACTCAAACATTTTTGTGCATCGTTTATAGCTACATTTAATTGATGCTCACTCGTAGCATATACTTTATTATAGCCTGTGTGAGAAACTGTGTTGCTGCATTTACTTAATCCATTAGGCGTATAATATCCCATCCAAGGTGCCACAAACATTCCATTTTGAGTAATTTTAACAACCCCATTTCCATATTTTATTCCATGAATTCGTGATACTCTGTTTATAAATGATACTGCTTGCTTAGAAGTTCCATTTGAATAAAACAAATAATTTTTTAAATCACTTAATTCAATGCTTCTCTGATCTAATACAAGCGCAGGTTGATTGATACAGTTATCTTCATATATTTGTTCCGCTGTTCTTCTAGTGTCATTTGCAATCATTTGTCCATTCGCGCCTGGAAAAGGATTCATGATAGCAGTATGGATAGAATGCCCAGCTGTAGATCCGGCTACACTTCCAAACACACTACCAGCGAGTTGAGTGATACCTTTAATACCAGATGGTAGTGTGGCTTCAGTTTTCTTTTCAGTGAAATCTATAATTTTTTTAGTTGCAGCATACCCTAAATGCCCGCCTATCGCACTAAAAATAGAACCTGTAATTTCTCCCCAGGAATTAATAATACCGGTACCAGCTGTTGTCAACATAGATAAAGATTGAGCATGTTTTTGTTTTATTGCATCAGGTAGAACACAAGATAGTATTGCATCTAATGCTGTTTTCGTGGCAACACCAGCTGCAGATGCTTTTAAGATAGTGCTGGCAAGTGGAAGCAGCCCAGTGCCTCCACTTGCAATAATCATAGGTGATGCCATTGCAAGACCAACACTTGCTCCTAAGATGGCAGTCATCATTTTTTCATACAACCAGGCAGTAGGCTCTTCAATCAATTTTGATTGTGATATAAGAGCAGAACTCTCCTTTAAATTTGGTGTTGGATAAAAACAATTTGTCTGGTTTTTTGGATGTAAAGATTGTCTTGTTACACTACTAAGATCATCTTCTGAACTGGCTATAGCGAAGGAATTGAATAGGCAAACTGAGATCAGTAAGATGAAAAAAATTGATTCTGCTGTATAGTTTTTTGTAGCATGTAAAACCTCACTCTATGCAATTTAACAATAGTAATAATCGGTGCGATTATATCAAAGTTAACTGCATAAAAACAATTATTTTCAGATAATTTTATGATGATTTGTATTTTTTACTAAATCAGATTGCAGATGCCTTCTCAAGTGTGAAATGCAACAATAAGGTATTTTCTATAGCCAAAAAAATCAGTCAAATGCTAATAATTCGTGTGACTAAAATGTTATTTTTCTAAACTTTATGCTTCTTGGGAAAGCGGTTTAAATGAGCATGCCAATGGATTATCTCGTCAATATCTGCCAAAGAAAACAGAGTTTATAGGCATAGAAAATGATGAGATTTTAGCGATTCAAAAAGCACTCAATAATAAACCCAGAAAAGTGTTAAACTATCGAACACCTAAGAGGTTATGCGAGATGCGAGGAATAGAAAAACTTAGGTGTTGCACTTCATGGTTGAATGAGCTGTGAATAAAATCGATAGATTATTTCTGTTTTGTATAATCTAAAATATCGACTTCTTTTGGATAGTGAATACCTGGTAATTTTGAAGTATCAGATAATATGTCTATTGTGTCTAATGTAATCGTGATCTCATCGTCTGCAGTTTGTGAATAAATACGGTATAATTGATTTGATTTAAAAGTGATGGCCAGATTTTTGAAAGGTGTATTTTTTTGTTTTGCTTTTAACTGAATATGCCATTGATTTGATTGTGTATTAGATTCAGATAAGTGATATTGTTTCAGTATTTTACTAATATTTTTTTTATTTAAAAATAGATTAAATAAAATATTATTGATGTGAGGATTATCACGAATAATGACTTGCTTTAATCTAGCATTATAATGCCAAGTTTTTTTATTCTGATAACAAGTTAAATCATATTCTGGAGATAATACTTCCCATCTAAAAAAATCAGGCTTTTTAATACAGAGGTTTCCTGTTGTTTTTGACGTCGTATTATTTGATTTTTTAATCGTTTGCGTAAAAGATGCACTAATATTGCCTAACTGACCGATTTGATATTGTAACTTCTTGTAAATAGATGAGTCAGTGTTGTTCATCTTTTTATGAATATCTCCAGATGAAAAGAGGCACTGACTTAGACAGCATAGTATCAATACTTTAATCCAATACATGCGAATTCCTTTGGATAAATCAAAAATTATACATCATTATGATTCATAATAGACTATAGATTTTTTAATCTATAGTAACCGGCATATTAAAAATACTATGCAGGCGATTGCGCCACAATAATCGCTCTTCTTTTGGTATAGTAGATAAAGTATCTTGCATAGCTAGTAATAACGCATTGATGGTGACTTTGTTAGATATTTTAAATTTAGAGCATTCGTCAAGAATATATACAGCGACTTTAACATGTTCCTGTGTATCGTATTCCATCATATTATCCTTTTTTAGTTTATCCATTTTAAATATTTTTTATATGCGCTCTATCTATTGTGTCACAGCTAGCAGTATATTTTAATGCTGAAACAAATTTTAGCGCTTTTAAAAATAAAATTTTTATTAAAATCAATGGATTGTAGTTTAATAAAAAAGATTTTAAATCAATCTGCGCCCATTAGAAAAAAAATGATGACTAGCCAATAAAGAAGAAATGAGACCCATGCAAGATATGCCAAATGCAATACCTAATACAGTTAATTGAATATTTGAGTTGATTGTTGAGTCATAGACTGTTAATAGTAAGGCATATAGACTACCTGTTACAAAACCCCATCCCACGGATAAAAAAACAACACCCGTATTCATGTGAGCAGAACGTGAACACCATAACATGAGTACGACACCAAAGTAATGGTAAAATGATAAAGGCCAGTATTCATCATATAGCATAAATAGCCAGGTTTCTGAAATGCCGAGCATCCACGCAAAAAAAATGGCTAAATAACGACTAAATGTATTCATATGATAATCTCTGATGAGTCAATTGATTAACAAAGCATGATGTTGCATTCTATATTATTGGTAACAACCTATACTGAATATCTTGAATTTTAATGAAATGGTAATGAAAGCATGATGTTATTCAATATCATCTATAGATATAGTTGTTGATATTGTTCAATACTATATATTCCAAATTAAGCAGTTGTTGTTTGAGGTACATGATTTTCTTTTAATAACTTCTCCAATAAAACAAGATTTTTGCTAGATTTTATGGTAATAGATTCATGAAAACTTCCCACAGTTTTCGATAATAATTGATTGAAAGCAGTCGATAACATCTTTTGTTTCAATAAAGCATGAGCAAACAGTTTTTGTTTTTTTTCTAGTGTCATATCTTGAGATTGCGTTTTTTTTAGTAGTGTGTTTTTAATATAGAGATGATGTTCTTCTAATTTTTTCAATATATCGATAAGTTTCTTGATATTAGGAATAGATTCTTTTTTAAATAGATAAATATCATTTTTTGTAAATTTCTGATCTAGTATTTTTTTATTTGTATTGTTTATCTGTGTTTTATTTAATTGAGTTCGATTCTTTTTTTTATTGATAAAGGATATTATAGGTGATATGACGGAGTCTAGTAAATCAGGTAATAAACTGATAGGTTGTAAAGCATATTTTGCATTAAAAATGATCTGATATACCTTAGTAGAAAAAAATATACTAACTATGTTAGTCGTTATCTTCGTCCCTATCGATACCATAGAACGCATAGTATTTGATACTTTATGAATGGTTCTGTGTGAACGAGTTAATGGTATAATGGGTTTGTGATTTTTTTTAAAAAAAGCAACATTCATTTTTTGACTGACAGATTCTGTTTCTTTGCTTGAATATTTTAAGTCAACATGTTGGGTGATTTTTTGAATCCACTTTGAGCAATTATAGTTTAAGCTGAAGTTATTTTTTTTCAAATTTCTAGCATTTGCTTCTTTATTAAAAATAGACCACACTTGTTCAGTAGGCATCTTAGAAAAAGGCTCCCATAATGCATGGAATTCCGTATCAAATTCATAATTTAAGCGTGATATTTCTTCTACTGAGCTTAATAAGACATGATCTAATGATTTGTATGCTGAGAATTCATGTTGTTTTGCTTGATCGGAAAGAGGATTAGGCTGTGTTTTGATATCATCATCATGTGTAGAATGCGGTAGATTACCTAAAATATGAGACAATTGATGGTATCTATTATAAGCACTACGTAATTCTTTGCAATATTGAATATATGTTGCTGCATTATTTTGAGACGTTGTTTTTGTTTTATCTAAGTGACTCATTTTGCCTGCAAACTGTTGATGTGCTATTAAAGTACTCTCGATTCCTTGTTTCGCTAATGCCTTGCTAGCATACTTGAAAAATAATTGTAAACGATTGTTTTTTTCAATCTGTTTATTATTTTTTTTATGTTTTTTCAATTGATATATTGCCTTTTGATGAAGAGCTAAGGATATCATTAATTTTACAATTACCATGCCTAATACACTCGATGTTGAAGAAACAGCAGTAATAGCGGTTCCAATGCCGCCTGTTAAGACACCCATAATCAATGATTCTAATATGATATTAAAGGCATTTATTATAATGATTCGTTTTTCATGCTTTACAAAATTTTGTATCTTGTAAGATAGTCTATCTAAATGTATAAATATTTTGCTTTTATTATCCACTAACTGATGAATCAACCAGGTATCTTCATGATCACATTGGTATTGTGTTGGTTTTGGTAGAGCGCATATCGATAAATCAGCCTGTTTTTTTACAGTATCATGAGTCATTTTTGATGGGTGATGAGCAGCGTGTTGATTCATTTTCAATGATTTAATTTTATGCTTTATTTCTATGATGGTTTCAAAAGTGACTTGAGAATCTGAATGAATATATAAATCATGAAGGTGTTTTTGTATAAAGGCTTCAGGATTGGCATGTTGTGCTTGCTTGGTTTGTTCAGTCCATTCAGGTATTAATAATGTTTTTAGGAAACCTGGAGGTAATTTCTTATTTTTTGCAAAAAACTCATAGGCTAATCGTGAGCTGGAGTATGTCAATAATTGATCTAATTTTTGTATTGTGGCTAAATGAATATGGTCAGATGTGGATGTCTTGTTTTTTTGTATCAAAGGATTTAATCCCATGAGTGAAAAAATAACGGATAATTTATAGATTATCTTCTCTTTGTCTATCTCAGGGTTTAATTCGATTATTTTATTTAAATATTGGTTATATAAGGCATGAGCTGTTTGTTTATTTTCTGTAATTGATCTAGAAAATAAATGTTTAAATCGTTTTTTTAAGCAATTTAGTCGAGAATCATGAGCTTCGTCAACCCAATGACCTTTAATGATTTCGGTGTGAATGGTTGTTTTTTTTTGTGAGCCTTTGGTAATAGCGTTATCTGGTAAAAAAGTCAATTTTTTACCATCTTTCATATTTTGTAGCTGCGTTTCATTAAAAACATATCGAGACATACAAGATTGATCATGTTGAAAAGGCATGTGCATGATATTTTTTCCAAAGACTTATCGTTGTATAATAGATTTAAACCTTTGCAATAAGACAACAAAGACGCCTGATATGATCTTTTTTATTAAAATAGTTTAAAAAATGAAGTAATTTATGTATTGTCTGAATAAAAAAACACATAAATTATTCATTGAA
>JAAOIJ010000121.1 GCA_015163815.1 Endozoicomonadaceae bacterium | reverse complement strand
TTCATTAAAAAATCAATATGCTCAATATATTTATTTTCAATCATTATCTGAACTAAATCAATGATAGCAATGTCTTACTGAGGGTTCTGATGCAGATCATTCAGTAATAAAGTCTGCGATATACTGCAAAATCCGTTCTATATTTTTATCATACATATAAAGGTAACATCATGAAAATAAAATACAAAATTTATCAAGCAATACGGATATTAATGTGCTTCATGCTCATTACTTTTTTTAATGGAATATTAGCTGCAAATCCAGTCAATGGAACACAAGCTCATACATTAAAGCAAGACACATCACGCACTGAAATATTAAAAAAGCAAAGTATTTGCCAGTTATTTTGCAGCCACATCCATCTAGATGCAAATAAAGAACGCATTGCTCAGATCGAAAATGAACTCATTGCCAAATACAATGAAGGGTATGCAAATAATACACCAGATCGCTTCATATGCAGTAATAGTCGACAACAAAATGATTGTGATTGCGATCAATATACTACATTTTGTAATCATGACAATACATTCTGCAAAGCCTATAGTCTTGATGTACATAGCAAACAACTACCGATTTTGAGCAAAGTAGAGGCTGCTCAAAAATTTGAAGGGGAATTGATATATGAAGAAAATAAAACAAATTATATCGAATCTTATGCTCAAAATCGCGCCTGTCATTCTATACGCGCACTGTCGAATCAAGTCAAAAATATAGCTTTATATACTTATCATGGCTATGTTGCCCCATTTTTTAAAAAAAGTGCTGAAAAAATGGCCGAATGGCGTCAATATTATTTTACATCATAAGAACCTGTATAAAAAATAAAGGATAACGCCTTTTTTATATTCAAAAAGGCTTACTATAAAAAGTTACAAAAATCATATAAATAACATTTAAAAAAAATAAAATATTATTTATATTCATAAAAGTGTTTACCTTCATGCCAACAACGAGTAATTTTTATATATGGATATCATAAAATGCATTCATCACTCATCAATACTTGGGACACCCAATGAACGAAGATACTGTAAAAAAAATGGCCTTGATTGTAGCTGCAAACTGCTTATCTCAAACAGATACTCCACTTGCAAAAGCTTCAAATGCTGAACAAGATAAATTTAATAAACAAGTAGTTGATCGATTATATACATTTTTTGTTTTCTTATTAAGCAAGCCATCCAATGAATATTCGGCATTAATGACTGAACTCACAAAGCTTTACAAAGAAAAATGGCCGCTACCTGATCTTGATCATCATTTTTTAACGCTGAGTATGAAAACACAAACAAATCCGCCAACTTCAAATCATTCTATATGAGAACTGTAGCGCATTTTAAATGATCCATTCACCTGTAATTGTTCAATAACCTCTTCAATCTTATCTGGATTTTTTTTCATTTGAAAAAAATTCCAGCTACATCAATCAATATATTGCACGCTCATATTCAATTGATAATGCTCATCATAAGCATACAAGATAAAAAATTTTATCTTGTATGCAACTTTATGCAGCATTGTCTTGTCTACTGTACATACGATCATAATACAATACATCAAAATAAGTATTCAATGATCAGACGAAAAGTATGTTAGTTATTCTTTTTAAAGAATATTTTTCATACTAAATCATCGCAAAATCTAGCTTATATGATAAAAATAGCGATGAAGCCATCAATAAAAAATAATACATTAACGACATAGAATCAAGACAATATGATTCTAAATCAATAGCAAAATACACATATTATGAGGTTTAAAATATGCTTAGTTCTAACAATGAGATACCATCTTCTTCTCCAAAGAGCCAAGATGTCTCGAGAGTTTTGAGAAAGCCTACCTTAGATACAACTACAAAGGTAGGGCCATGTACTGGTCAAAATAAAATGACGCAACGCGTATCATCACAAAATGAACCAAAATCTGCTCCTTTATTTGATCTATCAACACGTACAACTCAGCAAACTCCGGCACCTTCAAAATTATCGATAAGTCCTGAAAAATCGATAGGCCCTGAAAAAACGAATAAGACGCAAGCAATCACGGTGACCAGCCAGCCAAAAAAAACAACACCTGAGGCACTATCAATACAGCATTTATTTGGAACCATTACCCCAGCATGCTGCATCACTGTCTTCTCTTGTTTGATTTTCAATATTTCTTTTCCTGCCATGATTAATACTTTTCTAATTTCTACCTTATTGACAGGATGGAAAGGAAAATATTCGATTTTTACAACTTTCAGTGCTATTTTCTATAACACATCAAATAAAATAAATACTTATTTAATAGCTGATATTGAGAAAAAAGAAAAACAACTCGAGGCGCATAAAAAACAATTACAATCTCATTTAGCATGTCATCAAAATCAAACAATCAATGAAACGTGTTTACAACTGATTAATGAGATAAAAAATGAGGCGGTTTTATATAAAGATAATCATTCTTTATCTGGAAAAATATATCAATTAGGCTCTTTATTTAATACATTTTCCACGTTAACGCAATGGAGTACGATATTTGGCTTGAGTCTGGGAATAGGGTATGTTGGCTTCACTTCACAGCTACTATGGTTCAATAATTTTCATCGAATCCTGAGTGGCTCAGTATTAAAAGATATTCTACAATATACAGTTGGAGCACCTATTGCAATGAACCTACTAAAATATACTATCTTATTTTTTGACTCAAAAAGCCATCAATTATTTTTTGAAAAAGAAAAATTAGAAAAACAACTCCGTTTAGCTAATTTAATGCTATCCATACCTAAACCAAAAACAACTGCATAGAACAGGTAACCTATTGAAAAAAAGAGAGGGGATATATTCACCGGATGAAATCAATGCGCTTCATCCCAATTATTCCCATATCCTATATCCACTACCAATGGAATCGCCAAAGTCACAACCTCTTTCATTAAAGATTGAATGGCTTGACATACAGGTTCACGATCAGCTACTTTCACTTCAAAAACAAGCTCATCATGCACCTGCATAATCATATGGGCATCATAATTTGATGCTGTTAAATAGGCATCGATATCGATCATAGCCATTTTGATAATATCGGCAGCACTTCCTTGCAAAGGTGCATTAATGGCCGATCTTTCTGCAGCATGCCTCAATTTTGCTTCACGACTTTGCAAATTTCTTAAATACAACTTTCGCCCATATAGCGTTTCAACAAAGCCTTGTTGCTTCGCTATTTCTCGCGTATTATCCATATAAATACGAACACCAGGATATTGATTAAAATACGAGTCAATATACTGTTGCGCTGACGCTCTTGATATACTTAATTGTTTTGCCAACCCAAAAGCAGACATCCCATATATTAAACCAAAATTAATCGCTTTTGCACTACGTCGCTGATCAGACGTCACTTGACTTGCCGAAATATTAAAAATATCTGAAGCGGTGGCCCGATGCACATCTTCATGATTTAAAAAGGCCTCTAATAATCTAGCATCGCGAGACAAATGCGCCATAATGCGTAATTCTATTTGAGAATAATCTGCTGCCACTAAACAATAGTTTGATTCAGCTATAAAAGCTTGTCGAATTCGACGACCTTCTTGAGTTCGAATAGGAATATTTTGCAAGTTAGGTTCAGATGAAGATAAACGGCCTGTTGCAGTTACGGCTTGATGGTAAGATGTATGCACACGCTTTGTTTTTGCATTCATTTTTTTTGGTAATTTATCAGTATAAGTTGACATTAATTTACTAATACTACGATATTCTAATATTTTTTTTGGTAATTCATACTCAAGCGCAAGCTCATTTAAAACTTCTTCACTGGTAGCAGGTTGCCCTTTGGGTGTTTTTTTGATAATCGGGAATTGTAGTTTTTCAAATAAAATAACTTGTAATTGCTTGGGGGAGTTAATATTAAACTCTTGATTAGATAAAGAAAAAACCACTTCCTTTAATAAGGTTAATTGCTTTGTCAAATCTTGGTGGTGCTGTGCTAATTTTTTACAATCAATTAAAGTGCCACGACGCTCCATTTTAGCTAATATCGCAATGAGGGGTTGCTCTATTTTTTCATATACATGCCATTGCTTTTCATTTTGTTTTAATTTAGAAGATAAGACTTCATGCAATGCATATGTCACTCTCGCATCTTCTGCAGCATACACTGCAGCGTCTTCCAAAGGCACTTGATCAAAGGTCAACTGCTTCGAACCGACACCCACAACATCAGTATACTGAATAGTCTGCTGATTTAAATAAAATTGAGCCAAATGAAATAAGTTATGACGAACAGCCGTTGAATCCAGGATATAAGACTCAAGCATTGTATCATACATCATGCCGTTTAATTGAATGCCATAACGAGCTAATACATTATGATCATATTTTATATTCTGCCCTATTTTCAAATGCTTTGGTGACTCAAACCAAGGTTTTAATTTTTGTAAAACCCAATCTAACGGTAATTGATTTGGAATTAATGCGCGATCATGCCCACAAGGTAAATACATCGATTCAGCATGAATTGAAAAAGACATGCCTACCAACTCAGCTGTCATATAATCCAAAGCCGTGGTTTCTGTATCAAAGGCCACTAAATCAGCTTGGGTTATTTTTTCAAACCATTGGTTAAAAAAGGTTTCTGTTAAAATAATATCCGGTAATTCCATCGATATTTTAGCTGGGGTATGCTGCTGATCAGATAACTCATTTAACCAAGTACGAAATTCTAATACTTCAAAATATTGTTTCAAAAGATCAGTTTGAATATCTGTCTGAATCCAAGTATTTACTGCATCATCTAAGACAACATCCGTTTTAATGGTGGCTAATTGGTAAGATAAATATGCTTGATCTTTATATGTTTTTAATTGTTCAGCCAACGATTTTGCACCGCGAATGGGCAATAAAGCAACTTGATCAATATTAGCATAAATAGCATCTAATCCGGCTATTTCATTTAATAAAGAAACGGCTGTTTTACTGCCAACTTTAGGAACACCTGGAATATTATCTGATGCATCACCTTGCAAAGCTAGTAAATCAATGATTAAATGAGGCGGGACACCAAATTTACTGGTCACGCCAGAGATATCTAATACGCTATTTTTCATCGTATCGACTAAAGTAATATTCTCTTGAACTAATTGAGCTAAATCTTTATCACTACTAGAAATTAATATTTTATGACCTTGTTCAGCTAATTGATAGGCTAAAGTACCAATGACATCATCTGCTTCTACGCCTTCAATACTCATTAATGGAAAACCCATGGCTTTAATAATTTTGAATAAAGGTTCAATTTGTTCACGAAGATCTTCTGGCATAGATTCGCGATGTATTTTGTATTCTGGATATAATGTATGCCTAAAATTTTTACCTTTTGCATCAAAAATTGTAATAATCGTGCTATTTTGATACGTTTTTTGTATTTTTTTTAACATACTCACCACACCACGAATCACCCAAGTAGGTTGCCCCGTTGACGTCGATAAAGGAGGTAAAGCATGATAAGCACGATGCAAATAGGAAGAACCATCTATCAAAATATAATGTGTACACACTGAATCCTGTGATATCATAAAAATTACTCAGTCGAACAGATAAATAAATAAGGATGAAATAGTCTCTCATTATACTGAGATCAGTCTTGCAGTGTTGAGAATTTTATAGAAAAATATCATACTATAATAAAAATTGATTTTCAGCACATCACTTTAATATTTAGAAATGTTGCACAAGATCTTGAAACCTATTAAAATTGATCAAGATTATGATGATAACAGTGATACTGTCAGTCATAAAATACAAGCTGTAATAGAACACCTGAATAGAATATCATTTTTGATAGCATAGATTGTGATATGATTGATACAAGCAGCTGACTCAATGACCCCCTCGCTATTTTTCAGGGTATATACTTTGAATCAATATCGCTTGCTTCTAGTGATAGAATACGGTTAACCGTATGTTGTCAGATTGTCTAGATGAGGCTATATTAACCAAAGCAATTGAATGTGCTGTTATATTTAAAAGATATGTAATCAAGCTATCAATGAAAACAATTGATTCATATGAATCATAAAACTTGAATACCCATTAAACATTTGGCATTTTACTCCTTAGCAATCTGCCAAATCATTCACCTTAAAATTCAGGCGAATAAGACGAATGATGAAATATCTTAAAATGATAACACTCATAGTATCCACGGTCCTTATGGGGCTACTGAATCCAATGGCTTTTGCAGCTTTTGAGATTAATATGCCGCAAGGTGTGACTGCGATTAGCCAAGAAATTTATCAATTACATATGATTATTTTTTGGGTTTGTGTTGCCGTTGGCCTCATTGTATTCAGTGTCATGTTTTGGTCTATATTTTTTCACAGAAAATCAAGAGGATATAAACCCGCCCCTTTTCATGAAAACACCTTGATTGAAATTATATGGACAGGTTTACCTTTTCTAATTCTGGCTGCTATGGCCATTCCTTCTACAAAAACGTTACTCGCAATTTATAATACAGATGATGCTGATTTAGACATTAAAATTACTGGATACCAATGGAAATGGCGATATGATTATTTAGAAGAAGATATTTCATTTTTCAGCCATTTAACCACAAGCCCGCAAGAAATTTATGGATTAAGAGAAAAAGGAAAAAATTACTTATTAGAAGTCAATGAACCTCTGGTCGTACCCATTGGAAAAAAAATTCGATTTTTAGTCACAGCAGCAGATGTCATTCATTCTTGGTGGGTGCCTGATTTTGCGTTAAAAAAAGATGCTATTCCTGGTTTTATTAATGAAGCCTGGACACGCATTGATACACCAGGTGTTTACAGAGGGCAATGCGCAGAATTATGTGGAAAAGATCATGGATTTATGCCAATTGTAGTCGAAGCAAAAACACTTGAAGATTATCAAAAATGGTTATTAGTCAAACAAGAAAAAGCACAAGAACTGAAAAAATTAAATGCTTTAAATCGAACAGAAGAAGAACTTATGCAAAAAGGAGAGGAAGTCTATAGGGAACACTGCGCTACCTGTCATGAAAATAACGGGAAAGGCAGCTCAATTTATCCTAGTTTAGTGAAAGCGACTATGACAGATCAATTAGACTGTATTACTGATCACATGCATTCTGTGACTTATGGTGTGCCTGGAACCGCTATGGCTGCTTTTGGTGAACAACTCAACCCAGCTGATTTAGCCGCCGTCATTACTTATGAAAGAAATGCATGGGGCAATAATACGAAGCAATTCATTCAAGCTAAAGACATTGTGCTATTCAAAGAAACTGGAAAATATCAAAATCAAGAACTACTAGGTACTTGTAAAGGAGTGATTAAGAAATGAGTGAGCATCATAATCCACCAAAAGGTTTGATGCGATGGGTCCTGACAACAAATCATAAAGACATTGGTAGCATGTATCTCTGGCTGAGTCTCATTATGTTTTTTGTCGGTGGATTCATGGCAATGATCATTCGTGCCGAATTATTTGAACCTGGCTTACAAATTGTAGACCCTAATTTCTATAATCAAATGATTACAATGCATGGACTCATTATGATCTTCGGCGCTGTCATGCCAGCCTTTACAGGTTTAGCTAATTGGATGCTACCTTTAATGATTGGCGCGCCAGATATGGCATTACCACGGATGAATAATTGGAGTTTTTGGATTCTACCTTTTGCTTTTATCATGCTATCTAGTACCTTATTTATGGAGGGTGGCAGTCCTAATTTTGGCTGGACAGCATACGCCCCTTTATCCACAACATACGCACCTAACTCCACTACTTTTTTTATTTTTGCCATCCATATGATGGGCATTTCGTCTATCATGGGTGCTATCAACATCATTGCAACGATTCTTAATCTACGAGCACCTGGCATGACATTAATGAAAATGCCAATGTTTGCCTGGACTTGGTTGATTACCGCCTATTTATTATTAGCCGTTATGCCTGTATTAGCTGGAGTCGTCACCATGCTATTAATGGACATTCATTTTGGTACTTCATTTTTTAATGCTGGCGGTGGCGGTGACCCAGTTCTATATCAACATGTTTTTTGGTTCTTCGGACATCCAGAAGTCTATATTGTTATTTTGCCTTCTTTTGGTATTATTTCGACTATTTTGCCTGCTTTTTCTAGAAAACCATTATTTGGCTATACTTCTATGGTGTATGCTTTAGGTAGTATTGCTTTCTTATCTTTTATTGTCTGGGCTCATCATATGTTTACCGTCGGAATGCCGTTGGTTGGTGAACTCTTTTTTATGTATGCTACGATGGTGATTTCAGTCCCGACTGGTGTTAAAATTTTTAATTGGGTTGCGACTATGTTTCGTGGTTCTTTAACATTTGAAGCACCTATGCTTTTTTCAATTGCATTTGTTGTGTTATTTACGATTGGCGGATTTTCTGGATTAATGTTAGCCATTGCGCCTGCAGATTTTCAATACCATGACACTTATTTTGTTGTAGCGCATTTCCATTATGTTTTCGTCCCCGGTTCTGTATTTGCTATTTTTGCCGCAACTTATTACTGGTTACCTAAATGGACTGGTAATATGTATGATGAATCTTTAGCAAAAGTACATTTTTGGTTTACATTCATTGGTATGAATTTAACTTTTTTCCCAATGCACTTTTTAGGTTTAGCAGGAATGCCTCGAAGAATACCAGATTATAATTTACAATTTGCAGATTTTAATTTAATTGCAAGTGTGGGTGGTTTTTTATTCGGCGCGACTCAACTCGTGTTTCTTTTCTTGATTATCAAATGCATAAAAACAGGAAAACCTGCTTCAGAATCGCCTTGGGAAGGAGCTGAAGGTTTAGAATGGACCGTGCCATCTCCAGCACCATACCATACCTTTTCAACCCCTCCAGATATAAAATAAAGCCATATGCGTCCATTATTTCAGATAAAAAACGCAACAACACGCTCACTTTTAAGCGGACTCCTGATTTCAATAGGGATGTTTGGATTTGGATTTCTACTGGTTCCCATTTATGACATATTTTGTAAATATACAGGACTCAATGGAAAACCAGATCAAAATCCTTATCTGTATCAAGCTGAAGATATTATTGTGGATTCATCTAGAGAAATAACGATTCAATTTTTAGCAACAAATAATGCAAGTATTAATTGGGATTTTAAACCCACACTACATAAACTAAAAGTACATCCAGGTCATATTGCTTCTTTAGCCTTTTATGTCCGTAACCCTAATAACAAAGATATGGTTGGTCAAGCCATCCCAAGTGTCTCACCTTTTGATGCAACAGATTTTGTACATAAAACAGAATGTTTTTGTTTTCTAAGTCAACCGTTAGGTGCGTTTCAAGAAAAAATAATGCCATTAAAAATTATTATTGATTCTGAATTACCCAAACGAATCAAAAAAATCACCTTATCATATACTTTATTTGATATTACTGATATGGAAACAAAAGGCACAGCTGTACGCGCTCAATTAGAAAAAGAAGGAATGATCCATGACCTATGAACCTTATTATGTCCCCGCACAAAGCCCATGGCCCATTATTGGATCAATTAGTTTATTTACCCTTCTGTTTGGAGGGGCATTAATATTACAACAATATACAACACACATTTCTATGTTTGCATATATCTGCTCAATTGGTGGGTTATTAGGTCTTATTTTTATGTTAGCAGGTTGGTTTAATCATGTGATTATTGAAGCACACCAAGGACTTTATAGCGCGCAAATGGATCGAAGTTTTCGATGGGGTATGATTTGGTTTATTTTTTCAGAAATTATGTTTTTTGTCACCTTTTTTAGCATTTTATATTATATTCGAATGCATGCTGTCCCTAATTTAGATCAAAATACAAATCCAGTATCTGGTTTACTATGGCCTGAATTTAAACAAAACTGGCCATTATTACAAAACCCAAATAATCAATTATTTCCAGGACCTCGTGAGGTAATCAACCCATGGCAACTCCCTTTACTGAACACAATATTACTCGTTACCTCTAGCTTGACATTAACAATAGCGCATCATGCCATTCGATTCAATCAACGCATCAAAACTATTATTTGGTTAGCACTCACTGTTTGCTTCGGCCTTGCTTTTTTATTTTTTCAAGCAGAAGAATATATTCATGCTTATCAAGCATTAGGTTTAACTTTAAACTCTGGTATTTATGGATCGACTTTTTTTCTGTTAACGGGATTTCATGGGTTTCATGTCACATTAGGAACACTCATTTTAATTATCATATTAGCAAGAATGATCAAAGGACATTTTTCAGCCGAACAGCATTTTGGTTTTGAAGCGGCTAGTTGGTACTGGCATTTTGTTGATGTCGTTTGGATTGGTTTATTTCTATTTGTGTATGTTTTATAATGATGAAACAAGCTGATATCATGCCAAAGCTTTCAATGATATCTAGCTTATTATCTGTTATAAAATAAAAAGGCCAGAAAAAAAATCTATAATAGAGTAGGCTGTTTTCATAAACAATTGACTGAGCTGGATATCCTGAAAAACAAAACCAGATACTTTTTCTGCATTTTCTTGCCATGTTTCAGCTTGCCAACTTCTCCGTTCGCCCACAACACAGGCCATCACAAAATGTTGACAATTATTATTTTTAGGATGATAAACACCAAAATCAAGTTCATTATTCACATAAGCTTGCGCTGTTTTAATAATCTCTGATACTGGCTTTTTGAAAAAATGATCATTCGGAAATTTTTCTTTCAAATCAACAACCAATAATTGATATTTTCCAACAAAATCACCGATACGACTGATTTTAGGTTTAACTCTCATAACCCATTCTTGCTTATTTTGATTTTGATCAATAAATTCAATTACTTGATGCTCATTATTTATTTTACCAATATAAATACCAGCATGTTCTATCACATTGATCCCTAATAGACCAGAACGTGAATACACAATATCGCCTGCTTTCAAATGAATCAGTACATTATTGTTATAACATTGATTCTCTATACTCAGCGTATGATGCCAAGTGCCTTTAGGTGATTTTTTACAACGTTTAGGCTTAAATGATTGCTTTTTAATTACTTTATCTAATCGTTCAGTTGAATCCATAGGATCGGATGTGGCTTGTGGCATTTGAAATGAAAAATTATATCCCATTAGCGGATATAATAAACAGGCCATAGCGAATAGATTGACTGTTTTTTTTAACATATGACGAAACCTCAGAATAGTATGATTAAAATAAAAGATATGATGTCCATTTTTATCTCACATTCATTCAGACTCATTTTTTGTCAAAAAGTTCCATCAATTAGTCATTAAATAAAAAAATAATGTTTAAATTGCTTTTTTTAACGCAAATAGATCAGATGACAATAGATAAAAAAGGATTTGTCACCTATTTTTCTGTCCATTCTCAATGGTTGTCTTATTTCAACAGGTTCAACCTATCGTTTCGCAGATTAATGGATCGAATGAGTTTTTAAAAAATTGATGATAAAAATCTAAATAGGTTACATGCTGCTTTCAATATTACCCAAGGCATGATTTGAGATCATTGATGAATTCATGATCAAGATTAAATTGATTGATTGAAAAATAAATTTGTTCGTTATATTGACACCTCTTTTTCTTTCATTTTTTTACCAGGTTTTATATCAAAAATAACCAAATTATGATGCTTTCTATCTGAAAATTGATATAATTGACACTTGAGATCAGTGATATATATACTATTTTTTTTTAATAATCCAAAGTGATTCTTTACATACAGAACAAAACCATAAAACAGACAATCTTGTTTTTTATCCTATTGATTCCGATTTGCCTATCCAATGTATCAATAGCCAGTTCAGAGTATGATCTTGGTAGCTTGCAAAGGCAATCACCTCTAAACACACAAACAGAAAATAAACCAAAGCAAACTGATTTTCCTATCGAAAAACCACAAAAAAATTGATAGAAAAATATAAATCTGATCAGATAATAGAAAAGAAAAAGAATAAGCTAAAAAGCCTAACACAGGATGCTCGTAGTACAGTTTCTCCTTTTTTTAAAAATATAGTAAGTGGAACGGTAGCCGCTGCTGGTATTCAAGGTGGCGTAACCGGCATGCTTTCGTCTGGATCTTTTTTTACTGCAGCTGCCAGTACTATTTTATCTCCTGCTATAGCAAGCACTCTGGCTGTTGGGGCTGTGGCTGCTTGCGCAAAAGTAGGTTTTGATTATATAGTGAATAAATATGTCTCTTCTGAAACAAAACAAAATAATAGCAACCTGCTCTCGATGCTTTCCTATATACCTTCTGTTGCAATCAATGGATTCATGAATCAAGATTTGAATGCGACAATCGGTGGTACTATTGGTAGTCTTGTTGCTCGCACTGCAAGTGACAAACTAAATGATGAAGTAGAAGATCGCGGTTTATATTTCCCGTATGCTAGAGAAATCTCTACAGTAGTTAGTAGTGTTATTGGTGGGATGATAGGTTCTGCTGTATCACATCCTGTTGTTGACTCAACCACTCATCTTCTGAAATCGATTCATAATTATAGGATAGGTTCTGAAGCTTTTGGGCAAGAGCTAATACAAGTTGATACATGCCCTTCATTAGGAGGCAGAAATATTTATAGCGCTCCTGAAGTAATATCACAAAAATTTTTTACGAATGATATAATAAACAGTAATTATCTAATAGTTTATCAGACCTATCCGTCCGCTAACTTTTCCAGTCTAAGCTTAGCACAGTGTAATAGAACAAATATATTCTTATATGGAAATGTGTTTCGAAGAGATGTATGCCTTATTCCTAGTACACTAAGCTTTAGTTTCATTGGAAATACACACGATATAGAAAATATAATCAATCAAGGTAAATATTGTAATTGCGGAACGACACCTAATGTCACTCCAGAAATATCAGAGGATTCTGGCGAAATATTTAATCATCCAGCTAATTCAGAAAATATTAAACATGCTATATTAAAATCAGGCTCTAGTGATTACGGTGATGGTTTGCCTGCTTCGATTAATGATACCATAAGAGCTTTACCTCTTTCAGGCAATACAACGCTAACTTTTCCGAAAAACTCATTAGAGTATAGTATTAGTTGTACTCCTAGAATAGATGATGTTGATTTTAGAACCTGTGTAGATACTACATCATTAAATCCAGAGCGCGCGTATCAATATGTTAAAACTGAAACTGAATTTGACGAAAAAGTACATAATGCATGCTGCCTATCAGTGAAAAGCAACTTAAGAAATATATGTGGATGTAATGATAATCCAAAAATTGATTTAACTTATCCTGATGGTATTCCAGCTGGAAATATTACTGAGCAAGATTTTACTGCTAGTTTTTTTAAAAATGTAACAAATGGAAGTCGAGCTGTTTATTTCAGTGAACCTGAAAATACTTATATTGTAAAAGAACTGAAAAATGGTACGCTTACTTCTTGCGAGCCAGTAAGTATTTTTGTTAATTCAACATTATCTTCAGTTTGTTTTAACTCTAGAATAGGTAAGGAATATTTTAGCTTTGACTCCTTAAAAGACTTGCAATCAATTTATTCTGAAATTTCTTGTATTAATTTAATTAAGTCATCAGACGGGATTGTTACCGTAATCCTTATTCCAGCATCCTATATAGCAGGAGCAGCTGGAGCTTTTACAGGGATTATTTTCTGCAAAAAACACAATAAATTATGTTTTAAAAAATCTGTATCAATTGATATTGAAAGCGACACAAATAATTCTTCTAGAATAACTAGCCAACGTCTCGCAACTAATGTTGTTAAATATGACTATACTAATTCGGACAAAGGAAATGTTGCTATATTAGAAGTTCAAGAAAATTCAACAGATATTAAAGACGATAACAGTATGATTTTTTCCGAATTTAAAGATAGATTTTCAGATATCAAATATGAAAAATTTTTATAAAAAAAACTACTTTGAAATATACTTTTTTCAAATAAATATAAAGGATTTACATTTACTTTATGGCATAAATTTTCTAGCTTGGAAAATAAATGCTCGATCTTATCAATATTTATATCACTCATTGAATGCCCAGTTAAAATAAAAAACAGAATTTTCTTTTGAATACGATTTGCATATATGATTAAATCATTTCCATCGATAATTTTTTGTGTGAGAATCTCATCTAAATATTGATCAATGAAATAGATCATCGAAGGTAAAGCTTTTCTTAATTCAGAATTCCCTAAAACGGTTTTAAGCTCACTTCTTTCTGCTTTACGCCTAGGATCTAAACTACCCAATGATAGCAAGCTGTTTTCTCCGAGTGCTTCTTGAGAAAAAAGAGAAGGTCTTTCCAAGTATTGATCAGTTTTTAGCGAAAAAATACCTTTAATTAAATCAGGATGAAATAGACTGATAACTTTAAAATTTGGAAAACACCATGATAAAAATGTCATCATGTCAGAAGTAATAATAGGTGTAATCTGTAGGGTGTCTTTTTTGAATTTTATATCTTCAGGTGAAATATACTTACTAGAATAAGGGTACCAGTTTAAAAAAGAGTAAACATCTCCTATCGTTCTTTTAATAGATGGAAAATCAGGAAGATCAGGATTTATAGAATCTACAGGTGTTACTATCCAGTTTTTTTCTTGTTTAATTGTAGTTTGTTCGGTTTGTTTTGTCTCATGAACAGAAGTTAATTTTTCAAACTAACCAATTAATTCAGCTACTGATTCCCCTGCAAAAACATGAGAAGAACTAGTAAGTAGGATCAACAAAAAACATAAAAAAAAGCATAGAAGCTTCATTGTTTTATGTTTTTTGAATTCCTGTTTATACAGTTTATAACTATACATAATATAAGACATGATTATCAAAACTTCTCCTAGTTGGTAGGATGTTTTTTAGTACCAGTAAATTTTTAGCATAACTTCGTTAGGTATTCGATAGTTTAATATTTTCATGATCCTATCATAAAGTGCTTTTTGAATAAATACAATCGCATCATCATTCTATGCCTCTTTAAACCTCTTTCCAAAGAAGGCATAAGGTGTAGCAAAATAACATTTTATTTTCAATACTTTTCCTGTTGTATGAATAAATAATGCTTTGATAATAAGATCTCAATTTGAGATATTTCTTATGCAGTAAAATATTGATAAGCCATGTAATTCTGATTCTTTTATTTATAAACAGAAGTCATACGAATTATTAGAATTTGACTGTTTTTTTTGGCTATAAAAGAAAATACCTTACTGTTTCACTTCACACTTGAGAAAGCAAACTTTAATCTAAAATATAGAAAAAATATACAACCATGATAATATTATTATGCGAAATAAAGTTTTATTATCTAAATTTTTCATCAATATACTGATGTTGTTCAAATTATTTATTTAAATGAATTTATTTTGTTCGTATTTAAAAGGTTACATTAAATGTAAGAATTTGTTTTATATTTATAAAAGGTTTTTTATATGAAATTTAGAATAAAATATGTTTTGTTTTTTATAAGTATTCATGGATTTACAGTTCA
The DNA here is from genome assembly GCA_015163815.1 of Endozoicomonadaceae bacterium. Taxonomy (GTDB): domain Bacteria; phylum Pseudomonadota; class Gammaproteobacteria; order Pseudomonadales; family Endozoicomonadaceae; genus JAAOIJ01. The sequence continues at coordinate 400 of JAAOIJ010000121.1, read as the reverse complement.
TGGGCTTGCAGCTGAACGATATATTTTTTTTGGTGCTAGTAATGTTGATACAGGAAATTGTCCATCCCCATCAAATATTATTAATCCTTCTAAATATAATATGACTATGTATATTTCAGCTAGTAATCCTGTGTCTCCAGAAATGACAGGACTTAATAGTCGACTCTGAATGCATATCAGAACGGAGTGCATTTTTTATTTTTCTGATAGATTACTCGTCTGCTTTTCTTCAACTGCCACACCTAAAACACGATTCATGGTTTTAAGTGAGGGTAATAATTTTTCCACTTCAAATCCAGGTCTAATATTGTCCTCAATATTTTTTTATCTGACGTTGCAGGCATATCCTGCTAATTGGAGTCAATCGTCATAATATCTCATGCATAGATTGTGTCTTAAT
>JAAOIJ010000120.1 GCA_015163815.1 Endozoicomonadaceae bacterium | reverse complement strand
CTATTATTTGGGTGAATTCAAAATGAGGACACGCCCTAGAGAAGAAAAATAATACAATAATATCTGCATTTGAATCTAGATTAGAAATAACGAAATAGTTATCTATTTAGATGATTTTTCAAAAAATATAGCATCTCTTGTGAGACTATATTTTAACTAAAAACAGAGTATCCCATATTGATCATTTTTTTACATGGAATCCTTTCACGATAGATTCAATATCATCTTTTATCATAAGGAAGGCAATAGAATTGAAGAAGCTGGCAAAATATCAAAAACCGAAAGAGCTTAAGTGATTGAAAATTATTTAAAAAATAGACCATTTTTAGCAGCTAAAGGAATAGAAGAACTCGAACCTACTGGATAGGCAGAAGCATAGCATTCATATACTCCTGAAGGTCAACGATCGGAACTACAGCCGGTTTTAATGCTGTTTTTCATGAGATGCTAGCAAAAACCTTGTTTTCCAATTCATAGCCATAATATACATTCATGGCTTGTCATGAAGCTTATCAAAACGAGTCGCAATACGTCTAAAATATTTCAATATAGCCAATACATTTTTAATCAAATACTTTTACTTATCAATGTTTTTTTCAAAATGAACAAAAAACCTATTGTACTGTATGCTTAAATGCGTCTCACACTCTCACTTTAACTTATTGAATGACATGGATCATACCATAATACATATCAAGCATCATATGATCATCAAATAAAGTAAAATGATAAGATATCTTTTTACTTGAGATCAAAAAAATACTCGAGAGATCTTGCTAATACATTAAAATAAGTGTAGGATCCACTATCATACGCATAGATATTAACCCCTTTTCATCATACTATATATTTCATATTTAACAAGCTTAACAATATTTTGAATATCATAAGATGATAACATCCCTATTACTTTTTTATCCATTTAAATAGCACTGAACTTATGACAACACAACAGGCTTTATTTACAGAAGCATTACAATATATACCCGGTGGCGTTAATTCACCTGTTCGTGCTTTTTCATCAGTAGGCGGCACCCCTATTTTTTTTAAACGTGCACAAGGTGCGCATTTATTTGATACAAACAACCAACAATATATAGATTATGTTGGATCATGGGGCCCTATGATTATGGGGCATAATCATCCTAAAATTCAAAAAAAACTCACTGAACAAATCATATTAGGATTATCTTTTGGTAGTCCAACTGCCTTAGAAACAAAAATGGCTAAAAAAATAACGCAAATGATACCCTCTATTCAACAAGTCAGAATGGTAAATTCAGGAACAGAAGCAGTCATGAGCGCTATTCGTTTAGCAAGGGCCTATACAAAACGTCATAAAATTATTAAATTTTCAGGCTGTTATCACGGACATGTTGATACATTATTAGTTCAAGCGGGATCAGGCGCATTAACTTGTGGCATACCAGACTCTGCAGGTATACCTGAAGCTGTCACACAAGACACACTAGTTTTACCTTACAATGATATATCTGCCTTGAAATCAATTTTCACACAATACGCAACCGAGATTGCTGCTGTGATTATAGAACCTATTGCTGGTAATATGAATTGTGTTATTCCTGATATACAGTTTTTACAAGCATTACGTGATTATTGCACTCAATATGATGCATTACTTCTTTTTGATGAAGTTATGACAGGATTTCGAGTTCACTCAGGAGGCGCTCAAGCACGTTATCAGATCATGCCAGACCTAACTATATTAGGCAAAATTATTGGAGGAGGCATGCCAGTTGGTGCGTTTGGTGGTCGACAAGAGATCATGTCATACCTTGCTCCATTAGGACCAGTATATCAAGCAGGTACTTTATCAGGAAATCCAATGGCTATGGCGGCTGGCTTGCAAAATTTAATCTTGATTCAAGAAACAAAAAATTTATATGATGAGCTTGAGGCAAGATGTCAACACTTATTACAAGGTTTACAAGAACACGCTCATGCACATCATATACCCTTTTCTTTTAATTATGCAGGCGGGTTATTTGGATTCTTTTTTTCCGATCAAACACCCAAAACATCCCATACTCTAACAACAGATCAAAAAAATTATTTTAAATTATTTTTTCATGGCATGTTAAAAAAAGGAATATATTTTGCGCCATCTCCTTATGAAGCTGGATTTATGTCTTTTGCTCATACTACTGACTTAATCAATGAAACAATCCAAGCATCTCAATCTGTTTTTGAAACAATGACTACATATCATACATCAAGTATTTAAAAACAATAAAATCCATTTTTTTAAATTTTGTAAAAAATATAAAAAAATAGATGTTTTCAGAGTCGATTATTGATGATGCCATGTTTTAGGGTCAACTCATGATCTCATCATTTATCAACTAATGCTGTGATATCACAATACTTTCAATGCTAGCTTAGCATCATGATAAAAATAATGCAGAACCCATAAAGCACAACTCATTATACTTAATAATATAAAACATAAGTAAGCTAATGGCATAATAGAGGTTGATGAAATAAAAACAGGAATAGCACATAAAATAGAACCTAATCCATATCTAAATAAGCTTAAAATAGAAGTAGTAAAGCCTGCATTTGACGCTTTACACATGCTCATACTTCCACCTTGACCTGCATTTAAAAGCCATACGCTGCCAATGACCATTAAGCTAGTCGGCAAAAAATAACTCCAACATGATAGCGTATATGATACATTTATAATAAGCAGCAATATAGTTGCTAGCAATAATAAAATAAATCCTGTCTTTAATAAAAAAAACACGCCTTGTTTCTTGATAATGTAAACACTACTAATACCTGAAAATAAAACAGATGATGATAAAATACCAAAATAAAGTCCTAAGTATTGCAATTTAACATCTAATACTTTTAGTAAAATATGAGGCGTTAACGAAATAATACTCATTAATCCAGAATAACCAGAGACTAACGTCAGAGTAAATATGATAAAACAAGGATTTTTAAGCTGATTAAAACGCGCTCGACTCCAAAAAAAATCTTTATTTTTTTGAATTAATGTTTCTTTGAAATATAGGCATGAGAGATAAAATAAAAAGAAGCCAAATAAACCTAATACGATAAAAACTGATTGCCAGCCTATCCATTTAATTAAAAAGCTACTCATAACCAATCCAAATAATGCAAATAATGGATTCCATGCTGTCATATAAGTATAAATAATCGTCGATTTCTGATAAGAATAGCTATCTTTTACAGCTGCTAAAACTGCAACAAATATCATAGAGCAACCCATCGCTTGTAATATTCGACCTAACAATAATACGGTCAACTGTGTTGCAAAAAAACTGCATATTACGCCTATTTCAAAGACAATTAAACCATTTAAAGCCATTCCTTTTCGACCAAATCTATCTGATAGTACACCAAAAAATAATTGAAATAGACCAAATATAAATAAAAAAGCACTAAAACCCATTTGAATAAATATAGGATCTTTTTTAAACACTTGTTCTAATAATGGCATAATAGACAAATAACTATCTAAAGATAACGGAAGCAATCCTAGTAAAAAAACAAATAAAATGACTGTTTTCCAATTTCTTTTAGAATCACGCATACGCATCACCAATAAAATACTAAACTATAGAGGATACCATATCGTATTGCATACTATTTTTTTATATGCATTTTTTTAAAACACATGACTTATCATCAAGAATCAGCTATGATTCAATATGATTTAATTTAAACACACTCTTCCTTAATAAATATCATTTGATATATCAAACCTATATGATTATATTTTCTCATAAAATACATCCTTCTTTTTAAATAAGGTTCTCTATGAAAAAATTTTTTTCACGCTATATCCCTAATCCTGATGAGCTAAAAAAAAATAATTCATTACAGTTTTTAGGTCAGTATCTATTTGATAAACAATTATGGTATATCAATCGAAAGACAACCGCTAAAGCAATCGCTATTGGATTATTTTCAGCTTTTATCCCCATGCCTTTTCAAATGGTATTATCAGCAATACTTGCGATCTCTTTACGTGCAAATATCCCAATTTCTGTTGCATTAGTCTGGATTACTAATCCACTGACCATGCCTTTTTTATTTTATTCTACTTATCGTTTTGGATGTTTTCTATTAAATATGAATTTACATGATGCGCCTTTTCATTTTACCATAGAATGGTTAACAAATACTTTATCCTTTATATGGCTCCCATTATATTTTGGATCCATTACATTTGCTGTTTTCATATCCATTACAGGCTACTTTACAACACATTTTTTATGGCGAAGATCAATTCAAAAACAGTGGATGAATCGTAAAAAAAAATAATTATAATTTAGATTAACACGATCATCATGAACTATATTTTTTTATCACGTCGTATCAAAACATGCTTTTAACAGCTGATCATAACTCGTGTTAAATTTTCTCTTGATAAGCATTGATATAAAATAATATATTATCGAAATAATCTAAAAAAATTAATATCTTTTTTCATTCAATCAACTCAATGACTAGAAACTGAACTGAAGGCTTTGTTAGCTAAGCGGCATTGCAAAAATATTAATCCATATGAATCAAATATAGAAGATGAGATCTAACATAAAGTTGAACAACAATTACAGTAACCTTTAATCAAAAAAGATTCATTATACATAAAAGATTTTTTTATAAAATGACTATATCCTTATTTTCAATTTACTCAAATTCATTTTTCAGTTATAATGAATTTGAAATGTCACGTAAAATATACCTTACTTAAACTTCATATTTGAGACCACGCGTACGGAGGCGATTTAAAATGAAATTGCTTAATTTAATATTTAGCATACTGACGGCTGTAGGAGCAATAAACTGGGGTTTAGTCGGATTTTTTGACTTTAATTTAGTAACCGTTATCTGTAATAGCATGCCAATGCTTGGTGTTTGTGAAAAAATTATATATTGCACTATTGGTGTTTCAGGTGTTTTTTCATTAATCACGTTGTGCCAATGCTGCAGTATCTGCAATACGACTTGCACAACTAAATAAGCATATTGAATATAACTGATAAAAAACCCCTGCAAATCAAATCTTTAGGGGTTATCCTTTAAGCTTTAGAATAAAATAACGAAGACAATTTTATCCTTCCATATTATGGATATAGCACATGTCTCTTAATTTTAGATAAAAAATATGACATGTTCTTCACTCAAGATAATCCTTAATATAATACAGGTTCTTTTTATATGCTAAAAAAACACATATTGAATAAAATTCATGCCTTATTATTCATAATATTTGCTTCTTTTCTTCTTACATACAATATATTGAGCTATAGCGACACTCTCAGTTATAACTTTACAACTTATCGCCAGACACATTATGTATTTTATTATACTAAGCAGTCATACCAGCAAAACCAAAAAATCATTCAACAGTGTAACTTCATCCAATCTATTTTAGAAAATCAAAAGAATTTTTGTTTCTTTTGCAAAGAGCTACGTACCGATTCATTTTGTCATTCGCAGTATAAATACAGAGCATGCACTGACTGCTATCAAAAACAAGACGATAAAGCGTTATACACTTCGGATCTAGACTTTACAACAATTTTGCAAACAACATATACCTCTTTAAATCAAGTTGCAATACAAAGCCTCGATACACAAATAGCCATTAAATTACAACAACTACATACAACTATTTATGTTAACTCAAATAACTTATTACAGCATGAAAGAAAAATATCTTCTGGATTCAAGGATATCAGCATACAACCTAATCCAAATCATTGCATGGCAATAGACACAGATCAAAGTACAACTGATACTGATACAATACCAAACAGTCAAGCGCCTCTTATGATAGAACCTATAGAGACGCAAAATACTATTAAAACAGGTGACATGGATACATTAGATCATATAGAAACACACTTAACACCTCATACAATCTTAACTATAGATCATATGACCTTTGTTTTTACAGAAAGTAAAAACAAAGTTTATATTACGATCTATCTAAACAAGCAACAGATGTCATCAGAGGAAATGAAAGGAAATCGTATTATCAATATTACATTAAATGAAAGTAAAAAAAATATCATAATCATTACAAATGAACAATTTAGATATCACATCACAAATATAGCACTGAAAGATAATATCCCCTGCGCAAAGACTATCTTTTTAGACAATCCTCAACCTTTAGATCTTACCACAAGCTTTTCTCTAGAAGACAATTTAGTCATGATCACCTTACAAGAAAGCAATAAGATAGCATGTTATCTATATAACCTCGCAGACTTTAACGAGACAACGCTCATGCTTGAAAATACTCAGACTTTTGCATCCAAGCCAAGTATCAACGCCTTTACTCTATACGCCATAGATAATAATAGCTATATATTAAAAAAACACACGATCAGCTTCAGTTATGGTCAATTCAATATACAGTCTGTTGATATACACGCATTACCTGCTCACCTTCACAAGACTTATATTTTATCCTTACATCCTACATCCGAGATGTTCATTATCTCGAACTGTGAACAAACGCTATTGACAACCATCGCTATTCTTGAAAAAAATCTAATAGCACCTATCCTATACAAAATAGAACTAAGTAGTCCTATGAAACTAGGCGATTTGTCATGCTTTATTCCCAGTAAAAACACATTAATACAATGTAATCCTACAGGATATAGTATTATTACAGATTTTGGAGAAAAGCCTGCTCAAGCGACTTGCGCTTTAAAACTAAAAGATGATAGTTTCATTAAAACATTACAGTTCGATCAAACAAGGCAACGTCTGATCGTTATCAGTGAAAGTGATAGCCATACCCATACCCATTACTATAACATAAATCATTTGATGATATATCATGAAGGCATATAGCATCATCAACAATAGCATACTGATATGATTGCCTCTCATTTAAGCACTAATTTGCCTGTGATATACAGGCTATCCTAACCCAAAATCAATCCTGTTGACTTGTCTCATCAGGCCCTATTTTTATTCTGTTTTTTCAATCAAACCTAGTGATACAATATAGATAAAGTGGTTCAAAATAAACTTGCTTTTTATCAGAATAAAGAAGTAACATGATATATGTTGCTTAGTTTAATCCAAAGGTCTTAAAATGCTAACAGAAGCCTTAATTAATATATTAGCCTGCCCATCATGTCACCATGAGCTATCTTATGATGCTAATTTAGATCAATATTGCGAATGCAAAACTTGTCATACCCTGTATTCTATCAAAAATAGCATCCCTATATTATTAAAAAACGAATCAAAACCTATGACTTCAAATAATACATTGGAGCAAATCACATGAATTTCAGTATTATTATTCCTGCTGGATTTTCTTCATCAAAATTATCAATGAATCCACTTTTTGATTTAAATGGCACCTCAATTTTACAACATGTATACGAAATAGCACTTAAGAGTTGCCCTGATAATATTATTATTGCTACAAATGACGAAAGAATTGCTTCTTTAGCAAAAAAAATAGGTGCTATAGCACATATTACATTAAATAGAAAACTCGGAAGCATATCTCATTTACAAGAAGTGATTCACAATAGCGACATACCTATTGCCGATATTCTCATTACATTACCTTGCAATATGCCTTTTATGCCACTTAGTTTGATTAAAAAAATGGTGAGTATACTAGAATCAAAACAAGATATATCCATTGCTGCCTTATCTTGCATGATAAAAGAAACGGAAGCCTCATCAGATCCAAATATTATTAAAGTGATTCCAAATGCAAAAAATAATATACTCTATTTAAGTCGAGCCACCATTCCTTACTTACAAGATGAACATCATCAAGCCTATAATTCACCTATTTATCATCAATTAACCGATCTTCATGCTTATCGACTCGAGGCCTTAAATCAATTTGATAAATGGCCTGAATCTCCCTTAGAAACCGCAGAAAACATAGAACTCTTACGTTTTTTATGGTACGGATATGATATTCATCATATTACTACTAATACACTACCGCCTAGCATTAATAACGAACAGGACTTAGACAAAGTAGTCGAGTATTTAAATAATCCCATCCAATCCAATTAAGCTCATTCATCATGAATGAGCTTTATTATGAACATTATAACTTATCGGATCACCATACATTTCAGCTATCTTCTCGATGTCGTTATTTTTATCCAGCTGACCACGAGAGCCATATTCCAACTATTTTTAATTTTGCATTAAAAAAAAATAAACCCGTGATTCCAATCGGAACAGGTAGTAATATTATTTTTCGAGAATATCTCGATGCTGTGATTATGCCGCTACGCATGAAAAATATAGCGATCATATCCAATGCCAATATAGATAAGACACAGGCTTTATTGAAAATAAGCGCAGGCTATTCTTGGCATCAAATTGTGCAATGGAGTCTTCAAAATAATTTATATGGATTAGAAAATTTATCACTTATTCCTGGAACAGCTGGTGCTGCTCCTATTCAAAATATTGGCGCATATGGCGTTGAATTAAGTGATATCTTACATGAAGTCATAGGCTATCAACCTAGCAAAAAAATTTGGAGAACGCTCAGCAATCAAGATTGTCAATTTAAATATCGAGATTCGATCTTTAAACATGCATTACGTCATGATTTTATTATTACACATATTATCTTAAACTTGACGCATCAATTCCATCCTAATCTCACTTACCCACCTTTAAAAAAGTATCTTTCTCATCATTATGAAAATAATAACTGGAGCGCGCAAGATATAAGTCATGCTGTCTGTGCAATACGTAATCAAAAAATACCCAATCCAAATAAAAAACCCAATGCAGGTAGTTTTTTTAAAAATCCAATCGTTAATCAAAAAACAGTACTACAATTAAAAAAAAAATCGCCTCAAATGCCAATCTATAAGGTCAAGGCTAACGTCTTTAAATTGTCAGCAGGCTGGTTTATTGAACAATGTGGATTAAAAGGTTACCAAAAAAATAATATTGCCGTACATACAGATCATGCGTTGATACTCATTCAAACTGGCTCAGCGAATGGAACAGAGTTATTGGATTTTTCAAGCTGGGTTGTGGATCAAGTGTATTTAAAGTTCAATATTTTATTAACACTTGAGCCCACTATATATCCTGATGCTATCTATAATCAAGCATAACATTTTATTCAGCATCTAATTTTACATGCATCTCTGCATTTTGATTAGGCCATTCCATAAAAGGAAAAGGTTTGTCTTCACTACGATAGGTTAAGAATTCAATTAACTGGATCATATAGGCATTTAAATTAGCTGTAAAATCCCAAACTGGCATCATTAACTTTCCGGTTAGCAAACGTGATATTGTTTGAAGAATACAGCATATGCCAATAAGTAAAGATACTAAACGACTTAAAATATAAAAAAAAGCCATATAAAATATTCGCAACCATAGTGTTTTAGAGTAAACACGGCTTTTTAATGTATCAATAGTTTCAGCTTCATTTTCATTCTCATTGTCTTGAATCATTGAGAAATACTCCTATATAGTAGACGTAACATTCATCTAACGCATCAAGAAATAACGCTATTATTCATTAAAATCTATGATTGCTTCTCTCATTTGCAATCTAGTGAATACAATAAAATTGTTAGATAGCATGGATTTTTTTAGAAAAAACACTAAATATTAACCTCCAAAATCATCTAATAAAATATTATCAGATTCTACTCCTAAAGAATCTAACATATTAATCATGGCGGAATTCATCATCGGTGGGCCACACATATAATATTCACAGTCTTCTGGTGCAGGGTGATTTTTCAAATATTGATCTAGTACAACTTGATGAATAAATCCAACTAAACCTGTCCAATTATCTTCTATCTGTGGATCAGATAAAGCTAAATGCCATGTAAAATTCTTATTTTCTTTTGCTAGCTGATTAAATTCTTCTGTATAAAAAGCCTCTTTTAAAGAACGCGCGCCATACCAAAATGTAATTTTACGGTTTGTTTTAATGCGTTTTAATTGATCAAAAATATGAGAGCGCATGGGTGCCATACCAGCTCCTCCACCTACAAAAATCATTTCTGCATCTGTTTTTTTAGCGAAAAAGTCGCCAAAAGGGCCATAAACCGTTATTTTATTGCCTGCTTTTAATTTAAACAAATAAGATGACATTTTGCCTGCTGGGTATTCTGTTCCAGGCGGGGGGGAGGCGATACGGATATTGAATTTTAAAATACCACGCTCGTCTGGATAATTCGCCATCGAATAAGCACGCACAACTGTTTCATCCACAATGGATTGATGATTCCAAACTGAAAATTTATCCCAATCATTTCGAAATATATCTGGCACATCAATGTCTTGATACTGCATAGAATAAGGAGGAATTTCTAATTGTACATACCCACCTGCTTGAAAATCAACTTGTTCATTGTCTGGTAATTTTAAAATTAATTCTTTAATAAAAGTAGCGACATTATTATTTTCAAGTACTTCACATTCCCATTTTTTGACACCAAATATTTCTTCCGGTATTTGAATATTCATATCCTGCTTAATTGGAACCTGACAAGATAAACGCCATCCTTCTCGCAATTCAGTACGTGTAAAATGCGGTGTTTCAGTTGGCAAAGGTGCTCCTCCGCCAGATAATATTTTACAACGACATTGAGCACATGTGCCACCACCACCGCAAGCAGATGATAAAAAAATACCTTTTGCTGATAAGGCTTGTAATAATTTTCCTTGAGATAAAACTTGCAAAAGATTCGATTTATTACCATTAATTTCAATACTAACAGTTCCATCACTGACCATGATAGAACGGGCTATTAATATTAGCCCGACTAAAAATAATACAATGAGTGTAAACATGCCTATTCCAAGCATAATCACAAACAAATTACTCATTTTAAGTCATCCTCTTTATAATTGAATGCCTGAAAAGGACATGAATCCTAATGCCATTAATCCAGCAGTAATGAACGTAATCCCTAACCCTTGCAGACCATTGGGCACATCACTATATTTTAATTTTTCTCGAATACCCGCTAAAGAGATAATAGCCAACGTCCAGCCAAAACCTGAACCAAAGCCATATACCAGACTTTCATTAAATGTATATTCTCGTTCAACCATAAACAGCGTGCCTCCTAAAATAGCACAATTTACCGTAATTAAAGGCAAATAAATACCTAAGGCATTATATAAAGCAGGAATATATTTATCTAAAAAAAATTCTAAAATTTGTACAATGGCTGCAATGACACCTATATAAGTAATAAATCCTAAAAAGCTTAAATCAATTTCAGGCAAACCTAGCCAACTTAAGGCTCCTAATTTTAATAAATACTGAAATACCAGGTTATTCACTGGGATTGTAATCGCTTGAACGACAACAACCGCAATACCTAAACCGACAGCTGTTTCCATTTTTTTAGATACGGCTAAAAAAGTACACATGCCTAAGAAAAAAGAAAGTGCCATATTTTCTATAAAGATGGCTTTCAATAATAAGCTGAGATAATGCTCCATATCGGATACCCTTATTGCATTAATTTAGTTTGATTTGCAATGACATATTCAGGCGTCTCACATTGATTAATATATATCGTACGAAGTCCCCAAATTAAAAGTCCAATGATAAAAAACGCACTAGGTGCTAATAACATTAATCCATTGGGAACATACCATCCACCATTACTGACAGTATCCAAAAGCGTTAAACCTAATATTTTTCCTGACCCTAGCAACTCTCTAAAAAAAGCAACAATAATTAAAATAACGCCATACCCTAAACCGTTACCAATGCCATCCCAAAATGAAGCAACTGGCGGATTACTCATAGCAAATCCTTCAGCACGACCCATAACAATACAGTTGGTGATAATGAGCCCAACAAACACGGATAGCTGTTTACTCACACTAAAAGCATAAGCTCGTAAAATTTGATCGACTACAATCACTAAAGAAGCAATAATGGCCATTTGAGCAATAATTCGAATACTACTAGGAATATGATGACGCAGCATTGAAATAAACATACTAGATAAAGCAGTTACAACTGCGACAGAAGCTGCCATCACTAAACTAGTACTCATCGTTGTTGTCACAGCTAACGCAGAACAAATCCCTAAAATTTGCAAAGTAATGGGATTATTACTGAACACAGGTGATAGTATTAATGTTTTCGTAGAATCACTCATGATTTACGTTTCTCTTGCTTTAAATTGAATAAAAATGGCCCAAATGCTTGAGGTCCTAACCAAAAGTTAATCAAATTATTTACCCCACGACTTGTTAAAGTAGCGCCTGATATTCCATCTACTTGATGCTTTGCTTTAGCTGTATCCAATTGAACAGTTCCTTTCACAACTTGAATCGACAATCGACCTTCTTGGTCAAAGATATGCTTGCCTTTCCATTGCTTTTTCCATCGAGGATTATCAACTTCTCCACCTAACCCAGGTGTTTCTTGTTGCTCATAAAAAGTTAAACCTCGAATAGTTTCTAAGTCATGTTCAAGTGCTAAAAAACCATATAAAGTAGACCATAAACCATATCCTCTCACTGGCAATATCAGCGTTTTTAAATCGCCTTTTTCATCATGCACTAAGTATACTTTAGCATAATGTTCTTTTCGTTTAATGGAGGCAGGATCTTGGTTCTGCGGTAAAACATCAGATAATTGATCATCTTTTAAAGCATTTTTAAAATCATATGTGGCAACATTCAAATCATCTCCTGTATATATTTGTCCTGTTTTTAACTCAATTAAGCGTGGTGTCAATGATTTTTTAGCAATAGAAACGACTTGATCTCGTGTTAAATTTTCAGGATCTTCTACTAAGTCTGAAACTGCTAAAATATTTTTCTCCATTTCCAGTTGTTTATTCGCATCTTGGCGTGTTTTAAGTGAAACAGCTGTCACCGAGACTAAAACAGAACACACTAAACATAATAATAGCGTTGCGCTGATCACCTTAAAAGTGGATTCTTGTTTAGACATTCTGACGTGCCTCCCGACGTTTTATATTTGCACGCATAACAAGATAATCGATACTAGGTGCAAAAATATTGGCAAATAATATGGCTAACATAATGCCTTCTGGATAAGCTGGATTAATCACTCGAATCAGAACCGTCATAAAACCAATTAATAAACCAAAAAACCAACGTCCTGTATGAGTCATAGCAGAAGATACAGGGTCTGTTGTCATAAAAATCAAACCAAAGGCAAATCCTCCCAGTACAAAATGCCAATACCAAGGTAAGGCAAACATTGGATTTGTATCTGAACCAATCCAATTAAATAATAAACTGGTAATTAACATACCTAAAAAGGTGCCGACAATAATTCGCCAAGAAGCAATACCCATTCCGACTAAAATCAAACCGCCAATTAAAATAGCGACTGTCGATGTTTCTCCAACAGATCCTTGAATAGTTCCTAAAAATGCATCAAGCCATTGAATATTATGTCCTAAAATTTCAGATACCCCACCATCTTGAGCTAAACTCAAAGCGGTGGCACTACTAACACCTTCTACTGCATTAAATACCGTTTCTCCTGATAAATAGGCAGGGTAAGCAAAATACAGAAAAGCACGTCCGACTAAAGCTGGATTTAAAAAGTTTTTTCCAGTACCACCAAATACTTCTTTCCCTATTACCACGCCAAAAGAGATACCTAAAGCTGCTTGCCACAAAGGGATTGTGGGCGGCAAAGTTAATGCAAATAAGACGGATGTCACAAAAAAACCTTCGTTAATTTCATGACGACGAATCACAGAAAACAAGACTTCCCAAGCACCACCTACAATAAAAACAACACAGTAAATGGGGATAAATGTCATGGCACCATAACAAAAATTATCTACAAATGAATGCATGTCATGGCCAATCCCTAAAAAAGAAAGCCATCCTAAATCGGGTGTTAATGCACTGTGTAATATTGCTTGATTTGCTTGAAAACCAATATTCCACATACCAAAAAACATAGCAGGAAAAGTACACAGCCAAACCGTAATCATAATTCTTTTTAAATCAAGGCTATCTCTCACATGAGAAGCACCGACTGTTACGGAGTCTGGGCTATAAAAAATAGTATCGACTGCTTCATATAAAGGATAATATTTTTCCCACTTACCGCCTTTGTGAAAAGCGGGTGCTATTTTATCTAAGGAGCGCCTTAAAAAACTAAATTTTTGCTGCATCATGTTTAACCCTCCTTTTCAAATATCGTCAAATTATCTCGTAAAATAGGCCCATATTCATATTTACCAGGACAGACAAAAGTACACAAAGCTAAATCTTCTTCATCCAATTCTAACATACCTAATTTTTCAGCCATTTCTACATCTTGAACAATCAAAGCTCGTAATAATTGCGTTGGCAAAATATCGAGCGGCATAACACGTTCATAACTCCCAATCGGAACCATTGCACGAGGACTACCTTGTGTTGATGTTGTCATATTAAAACGTTTATTTAAAAAACGAGACCAGTATACAGGCATCACAGAAAATTGTGTCACGCCTAATCTTAAATAATGCAAAAAAGTACGTGAAACGGCTTCCTCTAATACACTGACTTGCAAATGATAGCGTCCTAAAAATTCACAGGGTGCTTGAGATATGTCGCCATCTAAGACAGATCCACTAATCACACGATGAGGTCCATCTTGTATTTCATTGTCAAGCAAATCATTCAATGAAGCACCCAAACAAGCTCGAATTAATCTAGGTTTTTTCAACTTAGGTCCGCCAATAGCAATAATACGCTCCGCCCATAATGTACCCATTAAAAACAAATAACCAATTGCAATCACGTCTTGATAATTCAGATGCCAAACTTGTTTGTTCATGCTAACAGGGGATAAAAAATGGATATGTGTCCCAGGTAATCCAGCAGGATGAGGCCCTGAAAAAACAGCTTGTTTAACTGTATCGACATCAACACGAACACCTGGTGCAGTACAAACATAAATAATGGGATGCAATTGTTTTAAAACGATAAGGCCTGCTTCAAACTGTGCTTTATATTGACTTAATATCCCAGCTGGGTTAGCAGATAAAGGTCGAGTATCGATTGCTGTGACAAAAATAGCAGAAGGCACTGAATCAGGATCAGGAGTCCGACTATAAGGACGCGTTCGAAAAGCAGTCCACAAGCCTGATGCTAACAATTGTGATATAATTTGCTCAGATTTCAGCGTTTTCAGTTGTTCTTTTTTAAACGCACTAAAAGATAAGCCTGGCTTATGATTACAAGTCACCACAATTGATTGTAAAACCCGTTTTTCACCACGATTAATTGAAGAGACAACGCCTGAAACAGGTGTAGTATATTTTATTTTTGGATTTTTTTTATCTGAAAATAAAGGTTGACCTGCTAACACCTCTTCGCCTTCAGAAACTAGCAAGGTAGGCTTCATATGAACATAGTTATGCCCTAAAACAGCAATCTGTTTAATAGGCTTAGCGTCTGAAATTTGTTGATCTGGAACGCCTAAAATTGGCAAATCCAAACCTTTCTTAATATATGTCATACCTCATGCCTTTGAATAATAAAATAAGCGCCCATTCGCTATCATAACCTGCTTGACTCTCAACACAAAATCTAAAATAGTTGTTGCATGCATATAGCATCAAATCATTATTTTATACTGATCTTGTCCATGCACAAAGTCTTTTTATTGTTACACTGTCAAATCAACATCCATTAATACAGATGAATTTTTTTTCAAACCCATGGCATAGCGTATTAAAAAATTTTTCATCCATTTAGATTGATTAAGCGATTGCATTCCAAATTGACGAAAACTATGCAGCCCAGGTGACTGTTGGCAAAAAAAATGTTGCAAAAAATGCATAGCATATCGCATCAAATGATTCTCTTGTTGTCGCAAAGCTTGATATTGTGCCAACATGGCTTGCAATGTAGCCTGATGCATCAATGATGACGTATTTCGTATTAAATGAGCTAATGCAGCGACATCTAATAGCCCTAAGTTCATACCTTGTCCTGCTAATGGGTGAATAGTATGCGCAGCATCACCCACTAGCACAATACGATTAATATAATATTTTTTTACATGGCGCTGAACTAATGGAATACATAGGCGCGCACTCATGTTTTGAATCTCACCAACACACTGTTCGGATGCTTTCAAAAAAGCTGCAGAAAATTCAGCATCATTCATATGCATTAATTGATGCGCAATATGCGGAAGCGTTGACCACACAATTGCTTTTCTAGATAATAAATCTGGCGAAGATAACGGCAAAACAGCTAACACCCCTGTTTTTTGAAAGACTTGCCAAGCCTGTTGTGGGCTCGAAAAATGAGTTTGAATTTGACAGACGATAGCATGATGCAAGCAAGATTTAGAGATAGTTGGCATGCCACTCAAAGCTCGCAACATCGAACATGAACCATCTGCACCAATAACCAGTTTTGCTTTGAAATATCCTTGATTGGTATCCAATAAAACGGATTCATTATTGTCACAGATTGATATCAGTTCAACTTGATCCAATAATTGCACTCGCGTTGTTTTTAATTTCAATAATAAAGCTTCTTCTAACCGATGATTCTCAATTAAACATCCCATATAAGGGTAACCTGTTGTGGCTGCATTCAAATGAAGAGAACCAATGCCTTCTTGATCCCATACGATCATTTGATCAAGAAAACAAAGATATTGAGAAGGAATAAGAGACCATATTCCTAGATTCTTCATCAATTGAATTGAAGACCAAGTTAAAGCTGATACAGGAACACTAGATAAGCATATTTCAGAATGAGAGGGTGTTAACCATGTTTTTTTTTCAATTAAGCTGACAGAAGCATTGGTTGTACAAGCTAAAGCATTGGCTAGCGTTAACCCAATAACGCCTCCACCCACGATCAAGATATCACAAGGAGAGACTGGCTTCATTCACCATACCCCACAAGCCCCATACCATAGTGTGAAATCATATGATTAAGACAAGGAACATGATGAGCTGCGAATAAACCAAGACTAAATAATAAACGCGAGCTTCTTTTTTTAGTGGATGCAGCTTGTTTGACTAATTGATCTGTAAAAAAAATGGTTCGCATGGTATCCATGCGCTGTTGATTTCGATATGCATTTAAATGATAAAGATGACCTAATGCATACTGACTTGATGCTTGAGATAACACTGAAACTAAAGTCATTGCATGCCGCAAAGCTAAATTATAACTTTGCCCTGCTACCGGGTGTAAGGTATTGTCTGCATTACCCATCAGAAGCAAGCCTGGGCGCACAGGTTCTGAATGTGTACTCAATATAACAGGAAATGTTTGCCTTGCTTCAACTTGTGTAAAATGACCCAGTTGATTTGTAAACTGCTTCGGTATTTGTTCTAAAAACTGAACATCAGACGCTTGCTTTTTCTTGCCTGCTTGATCTGTTGACATCACCCAAACCAAACTACTACTTGTTTGAGTGTTAGATTGGCATGGCAATAAAGCGATTGGACCATCCGGCGTAAAATGCTCAAAGGCGCAGCCCATGTGTGGATATTGGTGCTTTAAAGAGGCAACGAGTGCCGTTTGCTTATACGATTTACAAGTAGGTATAAAGCCTAATTTTTTATGAAATGCTGTATTATTACCATTTGCTAAAATGACTAAATCTGCAGTCAGATGAAGCGTCTTATTATTTTCTAATATTTTTAATGTCGATTGAGATCCTGAAAATACAATAGATTCCAATTCAGCTTGCTTCATAATAAAACATTCATCAGCTTCAAGATGACGCCATAACGCCATGATCAGGTCTGAGTCAGGAATCACATAGCCTAAGGCAGGCACATGTGATTGAGAGGCTAACAAGGTCGTTGTAGCGCAACTATTTTGAATAGATACTTGAACTGATTTAATGGGTTCTGCTAAATGATGAATAGTATGCCAAAAATTTAATGATTCATATATTATTCGACTGCCATAAGAGATGGCCACGGTTTTTGATTTGATACTATTGGCAGCAATTTGTGTTGGGTGCACGGGGTCAATTAAAACAATTTGCTTCAATCGCGTTGGCGTTTTTTGATTACAATGCAGCAAGCTCAAAGCAACACTGAGCCCAACTAAGCCGCCACCTATAATCGCAATATGCTCATGTTTTGATTCGAGATTGACATCAACAGAATCTATACTTTCATCCATGCTTCGATCTCAACACTTGTTTTTGGCAAATCTGCAGTTAAAACACGAACACCTGTTGGCGTAATCAAAAGATCATCTTCAATACGAACACTAATACCACGAAAAGATTCCGGTATTGTTAGATCGTTTTGGTCAAAATATAAACCAGGTTCAACTGTTAGAACCATCCCTGACTCCAGCGGTCTTCTTTTTCCTTGATGCTTCATACTACCGACATCATGCACATCTAAGCCTAAAAAATGACCAATACCATGCATATAAAATCGTTGAATCGCTTTTGATTCAATTAAGTGGGATAATGTGCCTTCTAAAATATTTAAATCTAAGAGTCCTTGCGTCATTATTTTTACAGAAAGCTGATGCATATCTTGCCAGTAGATCCCTGGCGCTAATGCCTCAATCACAGTCATTTGTGCGAGCAAGACAAGATCATAAATGGCACACTGTGCTGATGAAAATACACCTGATGCAGGAAATGTTCTAGTAATATCTGATGCATACCCTTGCCATTCGCAACCAGCATCAATGAGCACTAAGTCATCTGGTTTAATGCGGCTATTATTATTAGTATAATGCAACGTGCAACCATTTTGGCCTGAGGCAACAATACTTTCATATGCAGAAAAGCGAGCCCCTTTACGAATAAATTCTGATATTAAAATTGACTCTAACTCATATTCATACTGGCCTGGCTTGCATGCTTTCATCGCTTGCTTATGTGCCAAGACACTAATATCACAAGCGATTTGAATTTGCATAATTTCTTCAGGACTTTTAATCATCCGCATAGGATGAATCAAATGATTAATTTCATGAAGCGATTCAATCATCGTATCTTGAGATTCCATACCACATAAAAATGGTTTGATTTTTTGATATTGCTTTGCAGGCATTTGTAAATTAAAGTAAATATTTTTTTTATTTTCAATCCATCCTGAAAATAAGTCTTGAAATGATTCAATATCAATCGCAGTCTCTACATTTAAAGTTTCTTTTGCTTGAGTCAAGCCTAAACGTTCACCTTGCCATATTTCCTCTGAATGATTCTTTGGCCTACAAAATAAAATATCAACCCCTTTAGATTGATCAGTCATCAGCACCAAAATAGAGTCTGGCTCATTGAAGCCTGTCAAATATAAAAAATTGCTATCCTGCCTAAAAGGATAATTGATATCACGATTACGAATTTGATAATCATTAGAAAATATCAACGCTATTGAATCACATGGCAATAGTTCAATCAAACGCTGTCTTCTGAATTTAAATACTTGATTTATCTCTTTTTGCATCACGATTAATTAACCAATTTGTCAAGATACTATCGATTTATTTCACATGAATTCCATTATACCTCTGCTTATCAAGAAGAGAAACAACTGAATGCTAAAATCTGAAGTTAACTTTCATAACAACATCTACTCAATCTTGATTTCTGCAGCGTACATTCACAATATATTCAGAAATCTTTTCAATCAAAAGATCAATGAATATTTGTTGATCTTGGTTTGACTAATCTGTTGTCAATCAAAACTTTCGATCAATTGATTTCAATTTCAACGAATCAATTGATAACTTATTCTATTGATTTATTGACATTTGATCTCATATTTCTCCACATTCTCTCTAATTCAAAAAAAATAAATAAGCAACACATTATTATATAATATATTCTTATATCATTGATATTTAAAACATATATTTTTACTGAAAAACTGAATGTACAGTTTCTCTATCTATATTTGTTTGATGATTGATGCATTTATTTTTCATATCTATTGTCTATATAACAAGGATGATAAAGATTCTATCTGTTAAAAGAAAACAACGCACAAGTTAGATCTTGATTATTGATTTTACTCTTTGAATAAAAAAGGGGATTACTTTGCCAAAATTAAAATATAGCGCTGATCGTACCTATCGACATCATCCATATCAGAATGATTACTCAAGGAGTGCTCGTAAGCGTTCGCGAAATTCAGATTCACCTGAGAAGATAGTTCAAGATAAAAAAATAAAATTGCATAGTGATACTCCTTCTTCAAAAGATAAAGACCATACTGCACGTAATATTGCACGTATTCATTCATCTGGTCAGTCTAGTAGTCGGTTGTATCTCAAGGATCAAGAAAAAAATCATACTGATTATTCAAGGAGTTCTCGTAAGCGTTCGCGAAATTCAGATTCACCTGAGAAGATAGTTCAATATAAAAAAATAAAATTGCATAGTGATACTCCTTCTTCAAAAGATAAAGACCATACTGCACGTGATATTGCACGTGTTCATTCATCTGGTCAGTCTAGTAGTCGGTTTCATGCCAGCTCTCAAGTAACATATTATGCTGATGATTCAAGGAGTTCTCGTAAACATTTGCGACATCCAGCTTCACCTGAGGAGATAATTCAATCTACAAAAATGAAAGTCACATCTCATTCACACATAAAGCATCAACCTATAGATACAATGCAAGCTGAAAAAATTCTGAAAGAGATCATCAGTTCTTCTCACAGTTTAGAGATATTAGAGAAAAAGATCTATCAATATAAAACACTGATTAATCGGTTATTTGATGATGAAATACAGGGCTATGATAGATTACCTGGATCAGCGATATCATCTTCTTTATGGATTCATTTATTGCAATATATTGAATACAAAGCATTCTTTCAATGCACCCGCTTCAAAAAATTAATTGATTATAAAAAAATGCGCCAAGAGTATCAAATAATTTATCAACTGATAATCTCTTTTTTAAACAGCAGATGCTTCCAGCAATTGCAATGGGAAAAGAGAGTGGAAGCAATATTTTACATAAGAAGAATTTTTTGCTTATTTTTTACAACGCAAGAATGTGAGGAAAAAATAAATTCATTCTATATTTATATCATCAATAAAATTATTATTAATCAAGAAATATATGATCAATTTCTTGATTTAACAATACAAAATTCAGGAAAATGTGCTATCAATCTTGAATTATTGCATAGGCTATTATATAGAATATCTGATGATGCTAACGATCAAAGTTGCATTCCTTTTGTACTCTCTGCTAATCAAAAAACAGCGAAGATTACTATACACTTGATTAAAAAAATAATAGAAGGGCTTATCAAATTACAAGCTGATCCTCTTGCAATCGATATGTTTTCTTATCAAAGCATTCTATTCAGCATAAAAAGATTGATATGCACTCCAAAAATTACTCTGATCATACAGAATGACTCATCTTCATTAAAAAATGTATTGATCACTTTTTATCACAACTGGTCCAAATCTTTGAATGTAAAACATTCTTTATTTTATTCTCAAACAAAGCGTTTGACTGGAATCTTGGAAGAGCATATCTCTAGATCTTTAATCATATTAACCGGGAAAGATGTAGCATATAATCAAGATCACAAGATGCTCCGAGATATTTATCAAACATATATTATATATGCTGTAGATTATCAGAAAAAACACGTCAATAATAGAATCATATGCTCTGTTATCAGTGCATTATCAACCTATCAAAATTTTTGGGATATTCAATTTTTTGAAAAATATTTTCAATATCAAGATTATAAACAACAATGGTTCCATGCCGAGAAAGATCTATTAGAAAGAATACCTTATGCCTATCCCTTAAATTTGCACCTAAATATATTAGAAGGACTCAATTTTTTCTACCGCACTAGCAAAAAAAATTTAAAAAATATCGTTTTTAGTAAAGAACAGATAATATATGTATTACAAAACTTTGAGTCTTATATTAATAAAAAACATGATATAACATTTCTTTTAGTTATTGAATTAGATATATTTTTACGACAACATATCCAACCTTTGAACATTAAAGCCTATAATGCATATATTATACGTATATATCAGAAAATGTATCCATGGTTGAAAGAAGCCATGAGAACAGAACACGTTCCTTGTCATCTGCAGTTACAACTATATCATATAGAACTATCAGGATACGATTTAGGATATGGGAGTATATCAAACCTAGAATTAAAAAAATATGCCGAAAATGTATACGCCAATAATGTATACCCCTATCAGGGACACGATACAATGATCATCTTTCCTAAGTATAAAAAATATAGATATTTTCAATGCTTGTATCAATTATGCCAAACGAGCTTATTGAAATTTCATGAAATATTGCATCAACAAGATACTCTAAGCGTAGAAGATAAAGAAAAAAAAATAAAAACATTAAAAGAATCTATTCACTTCTTACTGATGTGCTCTAATAAAATGCATGAATTGTTAGAGGCTGCTCATTCAGATATACCCCCAAAACAGCATCTTATCTATTTGAATATATATCAAGAAATTTATTTTATCTTGTATTTTTTTCAACAAAAGAATCTAGTGGATGAGAAAAACTCCACCAGGCTTCTAGCCTTAAGCGATAAGCATCGCGATCTATTAAATCAAGATACTCTAAAACGAGCTGAGCATTTCAGAACAGAAACAGAAACGCTTGAAAAAAAGAAGATAATTTCAAAAATGCCTAAAATCAACGGTGTCACGCAACAAAGTGAATATTGCGAACACATTGAAGGGAGGCTTGTTAGCCCTGTTGACTTAGTCTTCAGAAACCATGAACACTATCCATTAGAATCAGCAGATACACCTTGTTCTATTTATGTGGAAATACAAGGTCGTCAGCATTATGTATGCGCTTCAGACAATAGTGATACCTATAATGCATTGATTACATCGAAAACTTTAAAAAAATATGTTTTTGTACTGACCGCCTTAACTCTTCAACACACACTAAATCCTAATCATAGCTTCATTTATTTAGAAATCGAAACGCCTGCGTATCAAAAAATGTTGAAGACTACAATCAATCAAGCTTATAATTTTGAAACATTGAAAAATTTATTATGTAAAACAGCTAAATGTGTCACTTATGTCACGGAGTCTTATTTATATCCAGAATGAATAGGAGAATCACATCGCCTACTTCAATCCATAGCAGCTGTTAATCTGAAATCAATTTGACCCATGCTGAAGAAATCAATTGTTTGAAAAAAAATGAAAACAACTGAATCATGGACATAGGTGTGCAACAATTCAGGCACGACAAACCCCATACTATCCAAACAAGTCATCATCGTAAAGGATATCCAGTTCGACCTCTTCATATCTCTATGAATTTCATAAAAATATCCAGTCAATTTTGATTTTTGAAGCTTACATTTACAATATATTCAGAAATCTTTTCAATCAACAGATCAATGAATATTTGTTGATCTTGGTTTGACTAATCCGTTGTCCAGTCAAAACGTTCGATCAATTGATTTCATTTTCTACGAATCAATTGATAACTTATTCTGATTGACGGAAAGGAGTTTCAGATTGATTTTGAAATCACTGAAAGTGCAGCTCATAATTCAAAACTGATACTTTGCCTGATGTTAAATAAAAAAAACCAGCTATTTTACAGAAGCTAAAGGATATGATTCTGAATTAATTTGAGAACCATCAAAAAAAAATGAGGAATAGACACTGTTATCTCAAAATACGCTAATACTAAAAAAAATATGTTATTCATTTTATGAAGCATTTTAAATGAGATCATTGATACAGCAGACGCAATCCTTTGAGATCATTCATAATCAATATAAATAATATTGTATGACTTTTAGATTGAAGACAGGCCAAATACTCCGTCATTTTTTAAACTTATATAAAATGCTACTTGCAATGTAACAAATATCAATTGTATATTAAAGATAAAGTAATAATTAAAGAGACCGCAAGAAAATGGATGATCAATTAAAACAAGAAAATAAGATATTACAACAGAACAAAAAAAGCTGGGAACACGAGCGAACCAAATTGATTCAAAAAAATGATTTAATACGCATTAAAATTGAATCGATGATTAGTCGTTTACAGGAATTGGAGTGATCAATCAATGACTACAGAAAATCCAGCAACAACGATTACCATTATGGATAAAACATATCGTATTCATGCCCCGGCAGAAGAGCAAGAAGCTTTAATTCAATCAGCTGCTTATCTAAATGAAAAGATGAAAGATATCAAAAAAAATAGTCAGCTCATTGAAATGGAGCAAATCAGCATTATCGCTGCTTTAAATTTAACCCACGAACTATTAATACAAAAAAAACAACAGACTGAAACCAAACAACAACACAATAAATTACAAGAATTAACACTTTTATTAGAAAATGCTTTAGTTCCATCAATTTAACAGGTTATAATACTACGAGTCTATCTGGTTTATTCGCGACATACCTATGTCTCAGAGTCGATACTATCGCGCCAGGTGGCAAAGCTAGTATGCGGGAGCGTAAACCTACCAACTGAGTAGGGAACCCAAAGCATGCTACACGCCACCCCCCTTTAAGCACTGGACTTGAAGGCGGCCGTATGAGCGGTAAATCGGGGACTTTTATACCATTTGTTTATGGACAATCAGGATACCGACTACATCCTGTAAACGAACCATACTTACTTTTTCGTTTCACTAAAACGCCTTGCTGACATTGTAAACAGACTTCACCTTGCAACTTCAACGATAAACCATATTGCCGAATTCTACTGACCTCTCCCTGTAAATAATCCACTAAATTTAAAATAAAATCCTGAATAGATAACACACCTAATTCAATTTCTTTTTGCTGCTCATGCCATAATGCAGTCATATCTGGTTGAGTGGCTTGCTCAGGCAACAAAGCATATAGTTGGCGCCCTAAAGTTGTTGAGACAATGGCTTTACCTTTTTCTTGTAAAAACTGTCGATCAAATAATTGTTTGATAATATATGAGCGTGTTGCAGGTGTACCAATACCTCCTGATTCTCCTAACTTCCCTTGATCTTTATCTTTTAGTAATGTTTTTATTTTACTATTCTTAGCATATTTTGAAATACAGGTTAAATCTTTTAATAGTGAATGTACGGTATAGTAGGGTAATGCACTTGTTTCATGCGTGAATAATTGACTATCAGAACAGATACCTTGCATGGTTTTATAAAAACAAGATAAATCAGGTCCATATTGTTTTTTACACTCTTCATTTCCAATGTCATTTTTATATAATACACTCCAACCTCCTGAGAGAATTCTACGATTAGTTACTTTAAATTGTAAACTTTTATGAGTCTGAGGATGTGTGTTGCATTCAATCATTAATATGGCTTCTTGATAGCGAAGAACTGGAAAAAATTGAGCAATATAACTTCTAGCAATCAATAAGTAAATTTGCTTTTCTCGATCTGATAAACGTGTTAAATCAGTGATTTTTTGTGTTGGAATAATAGCATGATGAGCGCTAACTTTTTTAGAATTAAAAGCTTTACTCTTGAGTAAAGGGTTTGCTTTTTGACAAGCTGCTGATAATATTGGCGCTGTTGCAGCAATTGACTGTAACACTGAATAAGCTTCAGGATGATGTTCATCTGATAAATATTGGCAATCTGAGCGATTATAAGTAATTAATTGATAAACTTCACGCAGACGCTGCGTAATGCTCAATACCTCATGCGGTTTGATTTGAAACTTACGATTTGCATCAGTTTGTAATTTTAATAAATTATAAGGCAAAGGTGGCATTTTTTGATGATCAACACAGTGTGTATTAGCAATATAAGCTGTAGTCCCGATTATTTTTTCTGCTATCCTTTTCGTATAGTCCAAAGAAATCAAACGATTCTTATGATCCTGTATATCTTCAGATTGAACTTGATAAATGGCTTTAATGCCTGGCCTATCAGGAAAGTCAAATTGACCTTTGATTGTATAAAAAATACTTTTTTGATGCTGTTCATGCTGTTGATCTCGACGAACCACTAAACCTAATATCGGCGTTTGTACACGCCCTACTGATAATACAGTTTGATATCCTTTTTGTTTTGCGGCAACAGTATATAAACGCGTCATATTATAACCATACAGTTGATCTGCAACACTACGCGCTTCTGCTCTAGCTGATAATCCTTTGAAATCTTCATTATTTTTAAGTGTCTGTAAACTTTTCTTCACAACATGAATATTATTATCATTCACTAATAAGCGTTTGACTGGTATCACACATTGAAAATAAGCTAATACATTATCGACTAATAATTGACCTTCTTCATCTGGATCTCCTGCATGAATAACTTCTGTTGCTTGCTTTAATAATCGCTTAATAATATTTAATTGCGCAGCTTTATCAGGCAATACTTTACGCTTCCAAGGCATATGAATAATGGGCAACTGTTGCAAATTCCATCGCTTATAACTCAAATCATAATCTTCAGGGTCATATAAAACTAACATATGACCTACACACCAAGTGACATAATCCGAGCCACATGTAAAATAACCTGCTTGGCGCTTGCTGTTTCCTAAAGCATTCGCAATAGCTTTTGCTAATTCTGGTTTTTCTGCAATAAAAATACGAATCTGCTTCATTGACTATTTATTCAGAGGTTAAAGGTTCTAAAGATGGATAAATAGGCTTCCAATATATTGCTTGCATTCTATTTTCTAATTCATCAATCAAAACAGTATGTTGGGCTACACCTTCTTCAATACCTGTTTTTGCTACAGCTAAAGCAATCGACTGAATGGCTTTAGGTATGCAGTCTAATGACGGTAATAAGCCTGTTTGATTATCCGATGCAACAGGAGAAACATCTGATAAAGTATACGCTGCAGCATCTAACATCCGGTCTGTAATACGCAAAGCTTGAATCATTTTAACAGCTAAGCCTAATGCAGGAAAAATATAGATATTATTACATTGCGTAATTGAAAAAGAGACACCATCTTTCACAATAGCTTCAAAAGGACTTCCTGTAGCAATAAAAGCTTTATATTGACTCCAATGCAATACATTCGAAGGTATTGCTTCAATATATTGCGTTGGATTCGATAATGGGAAAATAATAGGATGCTCATGATATTGAGCCATACGCCTAATCATTGATTCAGAAAATAAATCTTCAACACCTGTCACACCAATCAAAATATTAGGCTTTACGTAATCAATCAGTGCGTCTAAAGTGATCATGCCTGTTTCATTCATCCAATGTGAAATAACGTTTGCAGGTTGAGCAAATTGTTTTTGAATATCATTCAAGTTTCCCATACTATCTACTAATAAACCTTCTTTATCAACAAGATAAAGATGTTTTTGGACATGAGATTCTATTACACCATTTTGCTGAAAAAATCGATTTAACTGCATGGCAATACCACATCCAGCAGTGCCTGCACCTACAATAATTATTTTACTCATTTTTAAAGATTGTTTAGCTCGCTTTAATGCGGCTAACAAACAACCTGTGACAATAGCTGCTGTACCTTGAGCATCATCATTAAAGCAACATAAAGATTGCTGATAGTTTCGCATTAATTTGAGTGCATGATCCATATGTAAATCTTCAAAATGAATTAATATAGTAGGCCATTTTTTGTGCACAGATTGCAAAAAATCCGCCCAAAAAACATCATAGCTTATTTCATCAATACGCTTATGTTTCCATCCTAAATAATTTGAATCTGATAATAATGCTTGATTATTACTACCAACATCTAAAACAACTGGTAATGTTTTTGCAGGATCAAAGCCACCCAATGCAGTATAAATTGATAATTTACCAATACAAATATTCAACCCATTAACACCAAAATCCCCGATACCTAAAATACGTTCTCCATCTGTAACAATCAGGACTTCAGGTTGAATTTTGACACTATCAAGCATATTTGCAATATATTGACGCTGAGACCAAGCAATAAATAAACCGCGAGGTTCCTGTAAAATAGCTCCAAATTGCTTACAAGCGTCAGCAATAGTAGGCGTATATATATACGGCAACATGATGCTAAAATGTTTCGTTATCAAGGCATAAAATAAAGTTTCATTGGTATCTTGCACTGATCTCAAATATCTATATTTTAATAATCGTGTTTTTATAGAGTTAAAAGTCACTAAAATACGAGCACACTGTGTGTCTAAATCTTCAATATAAAATGGTAACAATCCATGTAAATGCAATTCAGTGCGCTCTTTCTCGGAAAAAGCTGTTCCTTTGTTAAAAATAGGATCTCTTAATAAGGCACGGCCATGCAAAGATGTTTTTATCAAAGTTGACTTTATTTTTCTCATAGTTTCCGCTCTTAAACTATCAATAACAAGATAAAACAGGGTAACGCGCATTACTAGAAATAATTGATTTAATTATATCTTTTTTATTATTATAAGTATTTTTATCATAAAATAACATGCTTCTTTAAACTATCTGCTCTCATATCAATAGAAGTTAGTCAAAATAATCACACAACATAAAGTTCACGCTTCGACGTAATCTCATCATAAAGATAATATTTTTTTAAAGCACTACCATATAGATGAACTGAAAGACCAGGTTTTTCAGTCATATTCTTCATACAATGCGTATAACTTTCAGGTTGAGGAATAAAAGCAGTCATTGAACCTTCTATTAGGTAGGTTAATTTTCTTTTTTTCAAGATAAGATCATTATGAAGCCTATCATCTTGTAATGGCGATTTAAAATAATACTCTTCTTCACATAAACAACCTTCTAATACACTCATAATACCCCAAGTATCGGCATGATCATGAACAGGGGAAGATTTAGAGGAACTCCAGGTCATCACAAATAAGCCCAGATTATCTTCAGAGCATAATATATTACGCATACAACCATCTGAATTATATTCTAAAACAGTATAATCTAACCATTGATCAGCTTGTTTTATAAAGTCTTGGAAATGCGGTATTAATGTCTGAATTAATGCAAACTGATCTGATTTTTCGTGAATATTTTTTTGACATAGTTTAATAAATTGATCAATCATACGACAATTCCTTATAAATAATAAAAACAATATATCAACCATCAACACCATACAATATTTTAAACGAACTCTATATTAAAAAAATAAAAGTTTTTAATGATAGCTGCCATATTGATTCATTTATTATTCAATTTTTAATAATTAACAAACATAATAAGCCTCAATCATATCAATGTCATATTATGGGAAGTTCATGATCATAAATGATAACTGCTGTCTTGGATAGACTCGTTTTTGTGATACCAAAACTGAATCTATCCATTTCTTTTTCAAGTTTAAAATTATTTTTTCAAAATATCCAATTCACTTCTCTTATATGGCTATGGCTATGGCTATGGCTATGGCTGATAAAACATATAAAATTGATTGCTTCAGCATCGACTTATGACTGTTAATCAATCATTTATCAAACGACAATAACGATTATTGAATAGCTTGCTGATATCAAATAATGCAAACTAAAAAGAAACCGCAATTCAGCTTAGCTCTCGTCAAAAGATAGACATGATCATAATGCATAATAGATATCTTGTTTTCATTAATTTAGAAAAAGCATGATATTCACATCATTCTATCTATCATCAAAAAATCATCAGGTTTTATAAAATACTGAAATCCTGTTTTCACTTTTAATGCACTTTATCGTCAATAACTCGGTAATGTAATGAATTAGTATGCGAATGAATATGCTTAGAATAAGAATCTTTTCTCTTGACTCGATTACTTTTATCTATCGATTCCAAAGGTTGAATTGTATTAAATTCTGGAAAAGTCGTATGATTTTCATCTAAACAAGTAAAAATTGGTAAAGGAGTATTGATTTGCAACGGATATTGAGAACGAAGCATAGAGTCCATCAATACAAGCTTTTCAATCTCAAGAGGCCAAGTCAAATTAGCACGCAAATGCGGCTTTAATACTCTTTGAATCACAATTTTAGTATGATCTGGAAAAGATTCTAATTTTTCAATATCAACTTGTAACCCTTTACTAAGGGTAAATTTATTTTTCAAATACTCAATGGCTTTGCGTTTTATTAGCTGCACAGATCCAGTATGCGCAGCAGACCAACTAAATCGAATACGTTCAGGTGGTGTTCTAAATAATCGAATATGCCGATAAGCTTGTATAAAATGCAAATTTTGTAATTTTAAATGCCCTAATAAATTGTCTCTTAATTGTTGTGAACTCAGATTATGCATTGGAATCGATGTTCCAAAAGCACTTCGATAATTTAACATGGCTGCTTTGAAAGCATCTTTTTTTTCATTGAGTTTTAATCCAGTTTGATATGTTTTCAGTGATATACCGATCACGCCAATACATTTTGTTGTTTTTTGACGACTCTGCAAGTCATGATACGTAAGCTGTGTTGCTATTTGAGTAGCGGTTCTTCTCGCATGATGACTGTCGCTAGTCCAAGCTGGTAAAATATGATCTTGTAGTAAACAGTTTTTAAAGTCATCATTGGCTTGTATCAGCGCTAATAATGTATCACGAATTTCAATTGTCAGTGCTGTATTAATAAGAGGTTGTATCATATTGTAAATCCTTATACCAAAATCTAAAAACAGATAAAATAGACGATATCATGCTGTGCATTAGACGTCTTAATATGTATTTTACGGAGGTATTGAGTGAGAGGCAAGGATTCAACATGAAAAATAAAGGTGTCGTTTATGACAGAGATTCGAAATCTATTGGAAGTACAGGCCATTCAAGAGTGGTCGGAACGAGAGGATTTGAACCTCCGACCCCCACAACCCCATTGTGGTGCGCTACCAAGCTGCGCTACGCTCCGAATCCGAAGATGGCGATACAAAGCATGATTGTATTCGTTTTCTGCTATAAAATCAAGCATAACCACTATCGACAGGCCTCTTGATTCAAAAATAAAATAGACTGAGACTGAGACTGAGACTGAGACCTTTGCAATAAGCAGTTCAATGAATAATTTATGTATTTTTTTATTCAAACAATACATAAATTACTTCATTTTTTAAACTATTTTAATAAAAAAGATCATATCAGGCGTCTTTGGTTGTCTTATTGCAAAGGTCTCAGACTAGATGTGATCTCGTATCTCAATTGAAACTTTTCTTTTAAAGAAAAGCGTTTATTTGTATATTTTTAAAAAATGACTTGACATTTGAATTAGACATGAAAAAATTCAGATACGAAAAAAACAGTTGTTATACCTTATTCAAGTGAATGACTGGAATAAAAAATAAATGTGCTAGTTGTGTTTTTTTCGCCAGTTTTCATATGAAATACAACTAACAACTTAGAAATATTATACCATAAATAAAGCATTAAAACATTAAGTTATATGATATTTTTTTTATTTTTAGAGCCTGCCAATCACACTGAAATAAAAAAATATTTTTGTATTGTCAGTAAATTTGATATCCTATTATTTATATGTATTGAAATTTAACATACAAAAAAATCTTTTTCAGACAATTAAAATAAGACACTTAACTATGCATTTTCAAATATCAGGATTAGCATTTTTATCAATTAGTATTTTGATCATATACCTTGGGTCTAAAATTACTCAATGCATCCCTGTATTAAAATCTTACAATATCCCACCAGCTATCACTAGCGGGCTACTAGTGGCTATTATTTTAACAATTGTTTCATACGGTAAAAATCCTTTATATGAAATTACGTTTGATTTAACGATTCGAAACTTATTTTTACTCACTTTTTTTTCCTGCATAGGCTTATCAACCAAGTTATCAATACTCAGAAAAGGCGGAACAACACTCTTAATACTTATCCTAATGCTCACTGGCCTTATTCTATGCCAAAATATAATTGGTTTATTATCAGCCACCTTATTCGACATTCATCCTATTTACGGTTTATTAGCAGGCAGTATTTCATTTGCCGGAGGGCATGGCACCGCCATTACCTGGGTACAGTATTTACAATCGCTTGGCTTTGAAAATATTAATGAATTCGCACTGGTTTCTTCAACACTAGGTTTGATATTAGGTGGCTTTCTAGGCGGACCTATCGGGCAAATGCTGATGAATAACAAAAAATTAATCACACCCAATATTCGCTCAAATAATCCATCAGAAATTAATTTATCAACACCCATTCCTTATAATTTAAGCTCATCAAGTGTGTTTGGATTACTATTTAGTATTTCAATCACCATTGTTATAGGATTAGAAATTAATAACTATTTGCGTCAACTGAATATATTACTACCTGATTTTTTTATTGTTTTAATTTTAGGCGTTCTTCTCAACAATATATTAGACTCCATGAAACACTCACTCCATTCTGAATTTACTGCCTTACTATCAGATATAAGCCTGGATTTATTTGTTGTGATGTCTTTGTTTACACTAAATTTAAATAATTTATTCCATATTGCCTTTCCTTTATTGTTTATCGCCTGTATGCAAACACTATTTATTGCTGTGTTTGCATACTATGTGTTTTTTCGATATGCAGGAAGAGATTATGATGCTGCAGTCATGAGTTCCGGTTTTATTGGGTCCGGATTAGGCGCAACACCAGTAGGTATTGCCAACGTTGAAACCATGATGCATCGTTTTGGTAAATCACCGAAAGCTATGTTATTCATTCCTTTATTAGGGTCAGTATTTACTGATATCACCAACTCAATTATTCTACAAAGTTTGATCAAAATTCCCTTCATTGGGACGCCGTAACATATTTTACAACACCCTAATAAAGATTTATTCAATTCATTGCAATCTAGTTGTGAATAATTTTATGCCAAGTGATCATTTACATATTAGATAGTTTTATAAACAACCCTGCCATTGCAGCGCTCATCAAATTCACCATAGTCGCAGCAAAAACAACACGTAATCCTAAGCGCGCAACATCTGCACGACGAGAAGGAGCTAAGCCGCCGATTAAACCCATTTGAATTGCAATAGAAGATATATTTGCAAAACCACATAACGCAAATGATGCCACGGCATGTGAATATTCACTTAATTTTAAATGACCCATTTGAATATAGGCCAAAAACTCATTTAAAATAATTTTTTCCCCAATCAAACTACCAACAATACTCGATTCATGCCAAGGAACACCTAGCAACCAAGATATCGGAGCAAAAAAATAACCTAATATTTTTTGTAACGTAATCGCTTCATACCCAAAACAACAACCAAGGCCACCTAACAGACTATTCAGTAGCGCTATAAGAGAAATAAAAGCCAATAACATAGCGCCAACACCCATCGCTAACTTCATGCCAGACATAGCGCCAGAGCCAATAGCATCGACTAAATTAACATGTTTTTCATAATTCACCTGAATCGTTGGGTCAGATATTTTTGTTTCAGGCATTAACAGTTTTGAGATCCAAATTGACCCTGGC
Source organism: Endozoicomonadaceae bacterium (assembly GCA_015163815.1). Lineage (GTDB taxonomy): Bacteria > Pseudomonadota > Gammaproteobacteria > Pseudomonadales > Endozoicomonadaceae > JAAOIJ01. The sequence goes on along the minus strand of JAAOIJ010000120.1, from coordinate 15,422 downwards.
GCAGACATAAAACTAGCTGAAATTAAAAATTTCATATCAACGCCTAAAGCAACATATCCTGCTAAAATAGCGCCTGATACAGCCGCCATTCCGCATGTCATGATCGTAAATAGCTCAGATTCTGTTAATCTCGCAATATAAGGCTTAATCGTTAAAGGTGACTCACTTTGACCTAAAAATACATTCGTGACTGCATATAAAGACTCAACCCGACTACTGCCTAATAATTTTTCTAATCCACCTCCAAAAACTCGAATAATCCACTGCATAATACCAAAATGATATAATATAGCTAATAATGCAGCAAAAAAAACCAACACAGTAAGCACTGAGAACACAAAAACAAAACCCATATCGGCCAAAGGTCCAAATAAAAACTGAACACCAATTTGAGGAAAAGATAATAGATGTGAAAATTGCTTTGCAAGCCATTCAAATATTTGCTGTCCTACAGGAACATATAATGCAAATGCGCCTAAAGCTGCTTGCAAGATAAAGGCCAAACAAATTGTCTTCCAAGCAATGGCGCGTTTATTTGAGGAAAAAATCCAAGCGCACCCAAAAATAACACTAATGCCTATAATATTTTGATATACTTCCATCTCTAATCATCACTCATTTTATAAATCAATAGAATACACTATACAAAAGAATCAAACTACTATACGAGATCTTGTATGTAGATTCAAGATATACTGATCATTGACATGACCTCATCAACAGTTTTTTTTAAATATCACTTAGTTCGACAGATTTAACAACTATCAACTATAATTTTCAATAAAACAGATATTTTAACACCCTCATGGATGAAGGATTTTTTTCAATGCCTATTATTACCCCCCCACATGGCTACGCTACAAATAAAAGAAATGATATCAACAGAAATCCAACAGAATCCACCCAAAATCCATCTCAATCCGCAGTGAAAGGCATGCCTGCTTCAACAAAATCTTTTATACCTTCTGAAGAGCTGATGTCAAGCCCAATTTCAAAAAAATCTATTAACATCCACGAACTCATCGAATCACAATCAGCACAGTCGATGCCTTATCTTTTAAAAAAAACACATCAAGTATTATTTTCTGAAGCTAGTCTCACCAAAAATCAAAGAATGACGACCATTTTAAAATCAGACTCAAATACAGATTCAAATCCTGAAATAGACCCAGAAAGCACTCAAAATATTCAAACATCAAGCCAATTAGTCAACGCCTTACTCAGATCAGAACAAGCCATAGAAGCAGAATCAACATCCATTAAAACAACGCCAACCAATCCATTATTACAGATTCCGGAAAACACAATCAAACCATCAAAATCCAGATCACATACATCAAAACTCATCGGAACATTAAAAAAAATAAATCCATTCACTATTAGTTATAATATGATTATCAAAACTGTCACGCATTTAGTTTGCTGGAAATATGGCATTAAAGGATTATCAGGTTCTGATATCAGCAATGCACTAGTCTCTATGAATCAGGTGTATAAACATAACACACCTCAAACAATTCAATTAAAGTCTATCCAGCTGAATCCTCAGTTAACTTTATCAAATATTAAGCTAATCTTTAACAAAATTCATATTGATACTGATCAACAGCATCTCAAAATACAAACTCAATTATCAGCTGATATTTCCTATCCAAATCCAAATAATCCAGATGAGATGATAACAGGAACTATCAATATCCAACCAAATGAAGCCAGTTTCGAGTTTCACTCCATTCAAATCATTCAATCATTATTAGGTTCAGCTAATATTTTATCAACATTAACGCGGTTTGCTGGATCAGCTATGTTTTCGCAAGTAAAATCAATTGGTTCAACGGTTTCTTCAACATTTAGTCAATTCACAGGATGGCTAGCAGGCCAGCAATCATCAACTCATGCCAGTCCAGAAAATAATATTTCTACTGTGTCTAAATTACTCATTCCAAAAAATAATACCTTATCCAGGGTTCATATCAATCTAGCAGTACATTCTGGTCAAAATGATCAAAATAAAGCAACCATTGACCTCACAGCAGATCATATTGGTTATGATTTAAAACAAAAAAATGAAAAAAAATTACATATTCCTAACGCAACAATTCAAGGACATATTACAGATATTAATGCTTTTATCCCTCTTAAACGTTTAGAAGAAACATATCCTGCACTGAAAACGCTTGCGCTAAAAAAGAGTGAAACAAAAGTTTCCATACAATTAAAGGATATACATCAGACTAGCAAGCAGCATACTCCTCTCAATCATCTCCTAAGCAATGACGTTCATCATGATGATCTCTCTACTTGTAAGTGTTTGTCAATCAAATCGATAGGCATTGATTTATCAGGAAAATTTGCTTTTAAAAAAGGAAGCATACAAGGAGTAGAAGTTGTTTCACATGCAAATAAAAGCCGTTCATTACAAGGTATAAAAGTAGCATCATTTGATTTACCAGGTTCCACTATTCAAATTCAAGATTTAGCAATACCAGAACAAATAAAAGGCGATATGACAGGCTCGGATTTTAGTTATATGGAAATATCAACACCCAGAAAAACAAGAGAGCAACCTATTACAAAATCTGCTAAAAAACTTGAAAAGGATGTGAATCAAGAAAAAAAAATGGCAAGCATTTCTCTCGGTAAAATTGATATGAAAAAAGTACAATATCAAATGGGTTCTGATGAGACAACAGCATCGAATCAAACAGTCTCTATACAGGCAATATCTGGAGAAAAAATTCAACTTATCAGTAATACCGCTCATCACATGAATCAAGTGACTGCAGAACATATTGAGACACAACAGATTGCACAAACAATACAGACACCAGAAATACTGCAGAATAGAATGAAAATTGAAAAAATTGCGGCCGATCATATATCTTGTCAACTAACAAATGGGGGGCAAGATATTCAGACACGAACAGATCATTTGCAATTAGATCATCTTGAAACTCCTGATGTTAATATACCAACGGTTAAGATGCAGGATATATCTGTAACAAATAATATAACCAGTGGCGAAAGCGCCGATACAAGAATAACTGTGATGAAAGGTTCTCACACTTCAGCTCAGATTAAAACTAAAAAAACAGACCATACACCAGACAGTACTTCTCATATTCAGCTCACTCAACCAACCATTTCATTTGAAAAACGAAAAGATCATCTTGATTGTCAAATATCTTGTCAAGAAGCAAAAATAGATTCTTCATTTGACGCTCAAATTTTCAAAAAAAAACTACCAGCAGGCTTATTTGAGACGTTAACCTTGATGCTCACGAATAACAAAGCATTTAAACAATTCATCACTTTATTAGCAGTCAAAAAAAAATGCCAACATATACAATTAGAACAGCCTAATATACAATCACAGATCGCTTATCAAAATGCAGAAAAATATATCAATGAGCAAATACAAATACACGGTGTATCCTCTGTATTACTAGATTATGATGTCATGAATAACGCAATGGAAGCAATAAAAGATCCAACAAGCAGTATTTCTCTTCAATCTCAATCACCTAGCATACAGCTTGAATTTCAAGCATCACATCTTGAATCTGGTAGGATAACATTGCCTCATAACTCCTTGTCAGCTCATAATATACTTGAAAAACTAGATGTATCAGCTGATATGCATCAAGCTAATGTAACATATACGCCTGAACAAAAAAATATTAAAATACAAGCAGTAGACTTAAATAGCCTGAACCTGAACACCTCTAGCATCAGTGAATATAAAGCCTTCACATTGCAACCAGCGATATCACAAAAAAAAATGGGCAGCGCTGAAGATATTCAAGTGAGAATATCAGAAAAACCTGATGAAAATGAAGCAGTTGTTAAAGTTAAATCCATAGATATAGATAGTCATTGCAGTATTGGTTTAGGCAGAGAAAATATAGACATTCAGTCGTCTTTATTAACCCGTGATTTGCAAGTTGATTTCAGTCAAACAAAAGATACCGACACATCTAAAATGAAAGAAAAAAACATCTTTGTACAAATACCAACATGCGAGGCAAAAGCATCGACAACAATAGGTTTGGCAACCGTGGGAATCAGTGTTAAAACTCAAAATGCTGTTTATGCACACCAAGTTAAGCCAAAAACAGAAGAATCGCCAAAAAAGAAAAAGACATATGCAAGCGCTCAATCTGTTGAGCTTACACATACTTCTCAAAGTATCGATACTGCTGATCAACAACCTCAGTTGAAATTATCTGTAAAAAAACCTCGATTGAATATTTCTAGCTCTCAAGGCAATACAGTGACAGTGTATAATTTTGATAGAAAAAACTCTACATTACAAGGTACACTCAATCTTAAAAACAGTATTATGAATTCAGTCGATCTCCAAGTTGACTTTACACCGGAAACACAAACATCAGACGATACATCGCTATCTGGCAAATTGGATTTGAAAATAAGTGGAAATGTAGGCAACATATGTAGTCAAATCAATAAAAATAAATCAAAAGTTTTAAAATTATTCGAAAAAATAGGTTCGATTTTTAATTTTGAAATAAAAGTCAATAAACTGCCTGTTCAAAAAAATTGTGTTTTATTGCAAGATGCTATCAAAAGCACGACTATCACCTTGCAATGTAGACAAGGTCATATATCTTGGTTATTAAAGCCTTTTGTTTCTTTATTTAATGTATCGATGGAACTCATTGCAAGAATTGCATCACCTTTTACTTCTAAATCAATATATTTCATCACAGATTTTCTAAACAAACAGGGAGTTAGTTCTAATCATATTGAGGCACTAGAGATGTCTGAAAATCAAATGTCGCTAGAAAAAATGCACCTCTATTTTCAAATAAATCAAACTTTTCCAGATAATTGGAGTGATAAAAAATTTAATATATTACTATTCAAAGCTTTAAAAAATATATATGGAACAGAAAAAAATAATGCAGAAATTGAAGCGCTTATGATTTCTTTAAATTGTAAAACACCTCATACTATTGAAACATTGAATGAAATTTTAAAACAACTCAAAATATTGCAAAAAAATCATGATAGTCAAGCATGATAACTTATTATCGAAAATACTGTCTTATTTCAATGCATATTCTATATAATATCTATTGATAACAGGCTAACCATTTGATATCTTTTTGATCAGTCTATTCTAATCCATGTCATTCATAATACTGATTAGATAATTGTTGATGCTCATCTTGTTACGATCTAATGCAGCAGAAAGAGGCTTTCTACAAACACAAATCAATCTTTAAGTGTTGACAGAAAAACCGGTTAAATGATTGAATATTAGATTTTTTTTCATTTGAAAAATGATGAAAATTAATAATATCTACAACATCAGAATGCCACTCCTTGATTGGTATCTCAAAAAAAAATCTAACAGCTTTATCGTTGTTTTTAGTTGTTATGTTAGAGGATATATTAGACACATACAGACAACGGTCTTCACACGGCAAAGTCTGTATGATTTTCAATTTCTGGTATAAAGCAGGATATTTCATGACGATGCAAAAAAAAGCAAGATTTTTGTGTTTTATTTCAAACTCTATCTCATCACAAGTTAGGGTACAGTTGAATAATTTGATCAATAATTGCAAGTTATAGCATAATAATTGATATTCTAGTTGTTTATTTTGTATTTTCCATGCACTAATCCATAAGTCAATACAGTTTTTTAATTGTTGAGTACATTTTGAATCAATCATGTTTTCAGGGAAAATCCATTTGATAAAAAAATGTTCTGCATACTGATCTTTCTCAGTATAAGAAGCAATGATATCAACATACTGACTCAAACAACCTAAAATACTATATGGTTCTGAATCTGCATACAGAATAGTCCTATTATGCTGAATAATATTGAATAAATAATCTAATAATTGCTTGCATTCTTTATTTTTTTTTGCTTCTTCACATAGATACATCAACATTGTTTTCCTGCTATTATCCTTCTCTCTTAATACTTTTTTAAGCCAACTAATAAAGCATTCTTCAGGTATGTGTGTTTTTATATTTTTTAGCATGTCTAATGCAATACTATATGCTTTCTCCATAACAGCATGAAATACAGGTAATACACTGAAATTGTCAATACTGTCAATAGTGCCAGTTGCTATGTGTGTTTTTAGCCTACTATAGAAATTCAGCTTGATAGCACGATTGTTAGTAAAAACATCATATAATTTCATGTTTTTTATATCAACACCGAAGTTAATTAATACATAAATAATATGATATAACCGATCAACATAATTATATTTTTCATTACTTTTCATCAATTTAAAAAACGCTTTCGCTATTAACGAAGCATTATCATCTCCAAAATTTTTATTTAAATAGTGTAAATATTTTAAGTAGTGTTGCTTTCCATAAAACGTGCGTGATTTTTGCAATAAATAAGACACCAATTCCCATTGATCATTTTGCGCAGCAAGCTGTACTCCTAATAAAGGACTGCTCATTTTTGATGTCGAACTAATAGGTGTTACTTCATATACATAAAAAAATAATAAAGGATGAGCAAGCAATATCGAGTAAATCATGTTGATATCACCTGTTTTATATGCTGCAGATAATGTCACAAGCAACATTTTTCTTTTTGACTGGAAATCGAAATCATTATTCTCTATATTTATTATATACTGGCATATTTCTTTATAAAATAAAGAATAATTTTTTAATTTATTGTATATACATACAAAGTTAGTTATTTTTTTAAAAAACTCAAGCAATTGATCATCTTGTTCATAACATATGAATTGATCTTGTATAGGCAGATCATCATTAGTGAGCGTATCATGAAATAATTTAATCAGAAACATGATTTTTTTCATAATAATAGGTGAAACTAGATGACAAGGGTCATGCTGCAACAGATGCATCAATATTTTTTCATGTATTATCGGATATAATACCAATAAGTTAATAAAAAAATCGATAGGACTATCGTGTTCTGAATACAGACAGTATAATTGTGCCACAATAGATTGAAACAAAGAATCCTCTTTATTGATCTCTCTTTCATCCATGATAGTCATATATTTAACATATTGAAATAACACCATATTGCTTATAATCTGTTGAGACGCTTGAGGATAAAAATGCATTAATTTATCTCTATTTATTAACAACTCAACAACATCCATTTGATTAGATTGCATTGCGATATCTATCGCACACAATCCTTCCTTATTTTTCATATATAAATAACCAGGGTATTCCCAAACAGATGCTATAACGTTGTTCACATCACCTGTTTGGCAATACATTGAAAACTGATCAGAGAGCACAGATACATTGGATATAAAATAAAGGACAGACTGACTATCATTTTCCTTGCAAGACTCAGGTATCACAATATTTTTCATCGTTTTCAAGAATAACCTCAATATCTCCAAAGCATTTTGCTCTACCTTCATGGTGTCTTTGTTTATACAAATCACCTTTTGAGGAATATTTTTCAGGTGTTTTTTTATGTCATACAACAGAGAATACGCTTTATCATCCCATGGATTTTTTATCACAACCTGTATCAATTGATGACATAGCGATACAGCCATGTTATATTTTGCATATTTGATAGCGAAAGATAAAAACAATGCTAGTTGTTGTTTGCATTCTATCAAATATTGTGAATGGTTCATGATACAACCTATGATCTGAATATCATCCTGTAAGATATTCTTTTTTATCAGAAAGAATATATCATCTATATCAAAAAATTTAATATAACGATCGATTAAACAGCATATGATATTCCTTATCATAGAAGACGATTGAGAAGAACAGGCCGCATGTTCGTCTAATGGATATAATATCTTCTGTGAATGCAATAATAATGATCGTTCATCGCTCATTTTAAATAAGATGACATCCTTAAATTGTCTGCTTGTTTGAAATGCTTTGGTACACCAGCTTCCTTGTAATAAAAATAGTACAGCCTTCCACTGCTGATGGATAAAAGCAATATGTAGTCCAAAATAGAATACGAAATCCACATGAGAGCTTAAATCTTTTATTGATGTGGCATTTTGATCAGAATCAAATTTTTTATTTTGTCTAATATCAAGCGAACCATTTTCAACTACATTGATATCATATTTTTCACAAAATAATAAAGAATTATTGGTAAGTAAAGAGGATAACTGTTCGATATTACCCTGTTTGCAAGCTATTTTAAACTCGTCACATTCATTAGAAAATGCATCAATCGACAAGCATAATAAAAAACCTATAACGATCATAGGTGAAACACTGTAAAAATATTTTTTAAACAACATAAGAACCCTTATTATTTTAAATATATACAACAAGAATCTATCAAAAAATGTATCTTCTGCTCATAAAAAATGTCTTACCAGACTAAATAACACATTGAAGATTAAAACTATTTAATTGATATTTATAACATCTGTCTATCAATCCATTTTCAATAAAAATCAATCAAAACCCAGCTTTTTATTTTTTTTCAAAATCGCAATCACTGTATCAACAATTCGCTGTGTATGTGTATCTATTTCAATATTAACCATCTGATTTTTATCATATTGACAAGCAATTGTTTTAGATTGTGTCTCAGGGATTATATGAACTTCAAAAGTATCTGTAAAACAATTTGAAACCGTTAAACTCATGCCATCAATTGCAATATATCCTTTATAAAATAAATATTTTTCAATATTTTCAGGTAAATATAATGTCAAAATTGTAAAGTTTTCATAATTGAGTCGATTCATAATAGGCACAGTTGTCATAATATGACCTGATAAGACATGTCCTCCAATCTCATCACCAACTCGAGTTGATCGCTCTAAATTAACCAACTGACGGACGGCTAATTGATTTAAATTTGTTCTTAATAAAGTTTCTCTAATAACATCAAATTGAACGCAACATTCGCTTATTTTCGTCACCGTTAAACAACATCCATTGACTGCAACTGAAGCTCCTACTGCTAAATGGTGTATTAAAGAAGGCGGAAAAGATATGCTTAATTTCATACATTCAGCATGTCGAACAATATCATCAATCATGCCGGTCCCTTGTGCCAATCCTGTAAACATTATCTATCCTAATTTTTTTAAATATATTTCATATTATAAAATAGTATCATGAGTGCTATTTTATCAATACTCTCGAAAGTTGATTCATAGGAAAAGATGTACTGATATGCCTTTAAACAGCCATAAAAACGGAATTTTAGCAAGTTTTTTTCATAGAATCAATGAGACTGCTTGATATATCGAGTATCTCCTGTTTATTCTGAAATGTATTCAATTGCGTGAATATGACTGATCATATCGCCAATATTTTGATTAGTTTTCATCACAAAGGATAAAAGCATCAATCTAATGATTCAATATCACCGTATTGAATCGATAAAAAAAGAAATCACTGTGACACAAAAAAATCGAATCCTTAGGTTATATTTTTTATTAAAAAAATGCCTTCTCAAATGTGAAGTGCAACAGTAAGGCATTGTCTATAGACAAAAAAAAGCAGTCAAATGCTAATAATTCGTGTAACTTCTTTTTATCAACAAAAGAAGGAGAATGACATGGCTTATCAACACTTGAATGCAGAAGAAAGATCTCAAATTTACATCTTATTGTCAAAGCATTATTCTATTCATGCTATAGAAATCGCATTGAAAATACAATGTTATTTTGCTACACCTTATGCTTCTTTGGAAAGAGGTTTAAATGAGCATACCAATGGATTCTCTCGTAAATATCTTCCAAAGAAAACAGAGTTTATAGGCATAGAAAATGATGAGGTTTTAGCAATTCAAAAAACACTCAATAATAGACCTAGAAAAGTGTTAAACTATCGAACACCTAACGAAGTTATGCGAGGAATAGAAAAACCTTTAGGTGTTGCACTTCATGGATGAATGGGCCAAATTTAAAAAAATTGATTTATTAATAATCGACTCTATATTGAAAAAACCAGGATTCCAACTATAATAATAAAAAGATAATATTGCCTCGTGTTACTTTCATAGTATCAAATAAGATGAATTTAAATCAAAAAATTCTACTTTAATGGAGAACCAAATGATTAGAAATTATACTATTTTTATATTTTTCGTTTTGATTTGTTCATCTTTAATCGCTACAGCTACACCTATACCTTCTGCTAATATAGATCTTGAAAGAAATTTCAAAAGATTCCGGCCTATTATTAATGCGATAGGTGGTCAAAAAATTTTTTCTAAACGACATTTAATCGCTCAAAAAATATCTGAAGAATATCCTAAAATTCAACAGAAAATCAGAGAGCAAGTGAAAACTCAATTTCCAAATCAAAATCCTAAGTTAATTACCTCGCTCTCATCTGCAGAACAATATTTTAATATCGTTTTATATCAATTACTACTATCTCATGCAGATGAGGTGAGACGTAACAAAAAAGTGTCAAATAATCAATCGCAACATATACTTGTTAATTCAGCTTTAACAGTGAGAGACTTTTATGAATTGCCTAGCATTTTATATCGAATAGCTTTACTTGAGTTTTTTATTGTAGCCTCTCAACAATTTCAAGACTTTGATTCATACAAAGCAAGTTTACTTTCAAAAATAGAACAAAATATCGCAAGCATTAACCTTGAAACCATACCATTGACTTATTTTTATCAAGACATCTTGATACATTTATTGGCTAAAAAAAATAATGTTCAAGAATATATTTTAGAGATAAAGCAAGGGATTTATATCAAGAAATTTGGATGTCGTCGTAATCAAGATCAGAATCAATCATCAGGATTGAGCTTATCATGTCTTCCTATTCCTATGTCTGCCTTAATACAATGAGTCGATCCTGAAGAATGCAATTTTTTTAAATTTTGCCTTCTCAAGTGTAAAGTGCAACAGTAAGGCATTTTCTATAGTTAAAAAAAGCAGTCAAATGCTAATCATTCGTACTCCTTCTTTATCTCAACAAAAGAAGGAGGTTTACATGACTTACCAATACTTGAAAAGGCATCATTTGCTGAATGAGTCAATCCTGACTAAATCAATTTTTTTAAAAAAACAGTTTAAATGACGGAATCATAGATATTGAGATGAAAAAAATCAAGCAAGCAATCATCGTAAATAACGTCCAAAGCCCTCATGCTTTTTTTTGTCTTAAAATTGTGATCAATTATTTCATGCCTAATCTATCTATTGCCTCACTTCAATCGCCCTGAAATTTAATCAGAACTCCATTTTTTTAGGGCGCGCCCTCAATCTGAAAATCATTTATAGATTGAGGAGACACCCTAGAATAAGATCGTTTCAATAAAACAGCATAATTCATATAAAAAGACGCTGAAGCTTGATGATTTTTTATTAATCTAAATTTAAATGAAATCTTGAAAAAATAGGAGGAAAGACAACTCATTTCCTCTTTTTTTTGAAAAACAAAAAGTATTTAAAAGATATTCTCTTATTGCACAGGGATCAGATAGCTTGTCTACATTTTATTACTAGAAATAGATAGAATCAGTGTATAATTAAAAAAACACCTATGATTGCCACAGGATCCACTCATATGTTATGCCTTGCTGATCGTCTTAAAAAAGTTCAACCATCTCCTACATTAGCCATTAGTGCTCAAACGACTGAATTAAAACGGCAAGGTAAAAATATTATTAATATGGGTGTCGGGGAACCAGATTTTCAGACACCACTAGCTGCGTCTGAATATGCTATTCAAGCGATTCAACAAAATCAAACAAAATATACACCTGTCAGCGGTACAGTAGAATTAAAACAAGCCATTATTGAAAAATTTAAAAAATATAATCACTTAACTTACACGAAACAAGAAGTATTAGCCTCTACCGGAGCTAAACAAGCTATTTACTCTTTATTACAAGCTGTCATCAATACAGGAGATGAAGTTTTAATTCCCGCACCATACTGGGTTTCATACCCTGATATGGTTCTATTAGCGAGTGGAACACCTGTTTTTATTGAAACAACATGGGAAAATTCATTTAAAATCACACCTCAAAAATTAGAACAAATGATTACGGATAAAACAAAAGTGATTATTTTCAATAGCCCCTCTAATCCAAGCGGAATGACCTACACAAAAACTGAATGGCAAGCTTTAGCAGCAGTCCTCAAAAAACATCCTAATATTATCATTATCAGTGACGAAATTTATGAATATATTTATTGGGGCAAAGAACCGTTCAGCAATATTATCAATGCTTGCCCTGAATTAAAATCACAAACAGTCATTATTAATGGTGTATCTAAGGCATTTGCAATGACAGGTTGGCGAATTGGATTTTCGGCCGGCCCTGAGTGGATTATTTCAGGCATGACAGCAATCCAAGGTCACAGCACATCTAATCCTTGTTCTATCGCACAAGCTGCAGCAGAAGCGGCTTTAATGAAAGCACATGATTTAATTCCTAATATGGTTCAAACATTTAAAAAAAGACATGATTTTGTTTTTGAGCAATTAAATAATATTGCAGGTGTCCATATATTACCTAGTCAAGGCACTTTTTATGCTTTTCCTTGTATTAATCAAATTTTAAAAAATCAAGCGCTGGGCTCAGATCTAGAGCTTGCACAAAAACTATTAACGGCTGGCATTGCAGTTGTACCCGGTAGCGCTTTTGGCTCACCAGGTTACTTACGCTTATCTTATGCCTTACATGATTCAGAGCTAACAGAAGCACTCAAACGATTAACAGCCACACTCATACTCTAAATAAAAAAATAGAACTGGTCTTACCCTGTTTTTTAAATAGATTTCAGATTAAGACTATACGATCTGGACGATATGATGATAAAATCTTTTAAACTATGTTCAACCTTTAAACCTGCAGGCGATCAACCGAATGCCATTCAACAATTAATCAAAGGTATTCAAAAAAACTTACACAATCAAACATTATTAGGAGTCACCGGTTCAGGTAAAACTTTTACCATCGCACAAACAATTCATCAACTGAATCGACCCGCTTTAATTTTGGCTCCTAATAAAACACTGGCTGCACAACTTTATGGAGAATTTCAAGCTTTTTTTCCACATAACGCAGTCAGATATTTTGTATCGTATTATGATTACTATCAACCAGAAGCTTACGTCCCTGCTTCCGATACTTATATAGAAAAAGACTCGTCTATTAATGAGCATATTGAACAAATGCGTTTATCTGCAACAAAATCTCTTTTAGAAAGACAAGATACGATTATTATTGCAACTGTTTCAGCTATTTATGGCCTAGGTAGTCCAGAATCTTATTTAAAAATGGTATTGCATGTCAATTGTGGTGACATCATAGATCGCAGTGTTATTTTAAAAAAGCTCACACACATGCAGTATACACGCAACGATTTAGATTTTATACGATCAACTTATCGCGTCAGAGGAGAAGTGATTGATATTTTCCCAGCTGACATGGATCATGAAGCAGTTCGTATTGAATTATTTGCAGACGAAGTAGAAAAAATTAGTCGATTTGATCCACTCACAGGTCGTATCATTGAAATCATGTCTCGTGTTACAATCTATCCTAAAACACATTATGTAACTCCAAAAGATACTTTAATAAAAATGATAGATCATATAAAAATTGAACTCAAACAAGAACTACTGAAATTAAATGAACAAAATAAATTAATCGAAGCGCAACGCTTAGAACAAAGAACTAAACTAGATTTAGAAATGATTCAAGAATTAGGCTATTGCACAGGGATTGAAAATTATTCTCGTTATTTATCAGGGCGACCTGCAGGATCTCCACCACCTACCTTATTTGATTACCTGCCTGATAACGCATTACTGATTGTAGATGAATCACATGTCACGATTCCACAATTAGGCGCCATGTACAAAGGAGATAGAGCTAGAAAAGAAAATTTAGTTCAATTTGGATTTCGTTTACCTTCAGCTTTAGATAATCGTCCACTTCAATTTTCAGAATGGGAAAGCATTAGACCGCAAACTATTTTTATTTCAGCAACACCAGGTCCTTATGAATTACAGAATCAAGAACAAAAAGTTGAACAAATTATTCGTCCAACTGGATTACTAGATCCTGAAATTGAAATCCGTCCTGCGGTTTCTCAAGTTGATGACTTACTGAGTGAAGTGAAACTAAAAATAACAAAAAATGAAAGAGTACTAGTGACTGTTTTAACGAAAAAAATGTCTGAAAATTTAGCAGAATACCTTCAAGAACAAGGCATTAAAGTGCGTTATTTACATGCAGATATTGACACAATAGAACGCATTGAAATTATAAAAAATTTAAGATTAGGCCTTTTTGATGTACTGATTGGTATTAATTTATTACGAGAAGGATTAGACATTCCGGAAGTCTCATTAGTGGCTATTTTTGATGCAGATAAAGAAGGTTTTTTACGCGGAGAACGCTCATTAATTCAAACAATTGGTAGAGCAGCTCGAAATTTAAATGGTAAAGCTATTTTATATGCTGATCGCATGACCTCATCAATGGAAAAATCAATTACTGAAACAGAAAGACGTCGTAAAAAACAAATGGAGTATAATCAAAAAAATAACATTACACCTAAAGGTATTTCCAAACAAATTATCAATGCATTACAAGATAATTCATTTGTCAGCAAAAACAAAAAAAATCTATCATCTGATGACCTAGAAATTATGAAAGATCCTAAAAAATTAGCCAAATTAATAAAAACATTAGATAAGAAAATGCTAACCCATGCCAGCAATTTAGAATTTGAAGAAGCTTCTAAAATTAGAGATCAAATTCAATTTTTAAAAAAAGAGTTCATTCAATCCATTTAATTTATCATCAAGTTTGCCTATATTTCCGTATCGGATGTTTATTATTATGTCAGCATAATCTCTGTTCTAAACTGCTCAAAAAAAATCGTATTCAGATTATTCTTTACACTACATTGAACAACTGCATAATTTAAAATTTTAACATGAACCTTCTATAGATACCTAAAAAAGGAAAAAGAACTGATCAAAAAATACAACACTATACAGGGCCTCTATTTTCCAAAAAACTAATTAAGGAGCATGCTGTCAGATTGTCTACTTGCTTTTAATCGCCTTTCTTTCACTAATTGATTCGTTTACGTAAGTGTGTCAATTTATATTTCAGCCCCTAAATATAACCTTGAATTTGATCGTTAAATTTGATCACAATAAAAATAAGCCATTGCTTAACACTGCTTTCTCAAGCATGCAATTCAATAATAAGACATGTTCTATAGCCAAAAAAAGCCGTCACATGCTCATCATTCATATCACTGCTTTGTATCAATAAAAGAAGAAGAAAGATCTCAAATTGATATTTTATTGTCAAAGTATTATTCTGAGACCTTTGCAATAAGCAGTTCAATGAATAATTTATGTGTTTTTTTATTCAGACAATACATAAATTACTTCATTTTTTAAACTATTTTAATAAAAAAGAT
>JAAOIJ010000119.1 GCA_015163815.1 Endozoicomonadaceae bacterium | reverse complement strand
GAAAATAAAAATAGCAATAAAAATTATTTTTATTTTTTAAATCAATAAAAATACATGATGTTGGTAATTGAATATATTATGAAGCCTTGATTTTGTCGATCAAGATAAATTGTCAATATTTTTTTTAGTCATTTTGTTCGTCATGTATCGTTAATTTGAAGATAATTGCATATTGCATCTTGATGATAAAAATATTATCTTATATTGAGAGTAATGAAAAAATAATAAAATATGAAATGAGTTTTTGATAGAATATCATCGTAAAATAGAGCTACAGCTGTATCATATCAATAGTTAAAAAATTGATCTTTTTTATTGATACTTCACGCAAAATATATTGCTTTGAAAAGTCAAATCAGTATTGAATTTTATAAATAATACTGTTGTAAAAAGGACATCATTTTTCAAAATATGACCTTAATTTAGATGATCATTATTTCCAATAGTTGATGACCTCTATTGCACTTTTTAAAATGAATAGAACTGTCAGTATATAAAAGACATATGGTAATTATTTTTTTAATTTTAGAGGTATTGTTTTTGGCGTAGCATCCATTTTAAAAAGACTCAATATAAAAGAAGGGCAATCTACTTAGGAGCGAATGTGATATTGATGAAATCACTATCGCTTCAATTTGATTGATATAGCATAAAAATGTAGCGATTGTGTTCGTTAATTAGGGCTGAAAGTATATGAATGATAACTTATCAGTAACAAAGCGTAATGGTAAAAAAGAACCTTTAGAGTTAGATAAAATTCATCGAGTTGTCACATGGGCTAGCGAAGGATTGACTAATGTATCAGTATCTGAAGTAGAGCTGAAATCACATTTGCAGTTTTTTAATAACATCCCAACCATTAATATTCATGAAACATTAATTAAATCAGCTGCTGATTTAATTTCTGAAGAAGCACCTGATTATCAATTTTTAGCTGCACGTTTAGCTATTTTTCATCTTAGAAAAAAAGCATATGGTTGTTTTGATCCCCCTGCTTTATTAGATCAAGTAAAGCGTCAAGTTGAAAATAGTAAATATGATCCTTATTTATTGGAAGCCTATACTGAAACTGAATGGCATGCATTAGACAAAATGATCGATCATCATCGAGATATGAATTTTAGTTATGCTGCTGTCAAACAATTAGAAGGTAAATATTTAGTTCAAAATCGCATATCAGGTGAGTTTTATGAAAGTCCGCAGTTTTTATATTTATTAATCAGTGCTTGTTTATTTTCATCCTACGATCAAGATATTCGTTTTGATTATATTCAGCGGTTTTATGATGCTGTTTCAACATTTAAATTGTCATTGCCAACACCGATTATGGCTGGAGTGAGAACACCTACGCGTCAATTTAGTTCATGCGTATTAATTGAATGCGAAGATTCACTTGATTCAATCAATGCAACAGCAAGCGCCATTATCAAATATGTTAGTCAACGCGCAGGTATTGGTATTAATGCTGGTAGTATAAGAGCTTTAGGAAGCCCTATTCGAAATGGTGAAGCTTTTCATACAGGTTGTATTCCTTTTTTTAAGCATTTTCAGACAGCTGTTAAATCTTGTTCACAAGGAGGTGTTAGAGGCGGTGCTGCAACTTTATTTTTTCCTTTATGGCATCGTGAAATTGAATCATTACTCGTATTAAAGAATAATCGAGGTATTGATGAAAACCGTGTTCGTCAGTTAGATTATGGCGTGCAATTTAATAAGCTGATGTATCAGCGATTGATT
This sequence comes from Endozoicomonadaceae bacterium, assembly GCA_015163815.1. Classification (GTDB taxonomy): domain Bacteria; phylum Pseudomonadota; class Gammaproteobacteria; order Pseudomonadales; family Endozoicomonadaceae; genus JAAOIJ01. The sequence goes on along the minus strand of JAAOIJ010000119.1, from coordinate 4,087 downwards.
GATGGTCAGCATATTACTTTATTTTCACCGAGTGACACACCAGGATTGTATGATGCCTTTTTTGAAGATCAAAATACATTTGAAAAGCTTTATCTAAAATATGAGCAAGATGATGCTATTCCAAAATATACAATCAAAGCGATAGAGTTGTTTTCTTTATTTGCAAAAGAAAGAGCGAACACTGGTAGAATATATTTGCAAAATGTTGATCATTGTAATACGCATAGCCCTTTTAAACCTGATAAAGCACCCATTAAACAAAGCAATCTGTGTCTTGAAATTGCACTACCAACCAAACCTTTGCAGCATATTTATGATGAGGAAGGTGAAATTGCATTATGTACTTTGGCTGCTTTTAATTTAGGGGAAATTAATCATTTAAATGAATTAGAATCATTAGCTGATTTAGCTGTAAGAGCTTTAGATAATGTCTTGGATTATCAATCTTACCCTGTGCCAGCTGCTGAGAACTCAACAAAAAAACGTCGACCGCTTGGTATAGGTGTGATTAATTTTGCCTATTATTTAGCAAAAAATAATATGAAGTATTCAGATGGTTCTGCAAAAGCATTAACGCATCGAACATTTGAAGCCATGCAGTATTATTTATTAAAAGCCTCGAATCAATTAGCAAAAGAAAAAGGTGCTTGCCCTGCCTTTTCTGATACTAAGTTGAGTGAAGGTATTTTGCCTATTGATACCTATAAGCGAAATGTTGATGAATTAGTGAAAGAAGCGTTACATTTAGACTGGGAATTATTACGCAAGAATATTAAACAATATGGTGTTCGTAATTCAACAGTGAGCGCCATTATGCCTTCAGAAACATCTTCGCAGATTGCCAATGCTACGAATGGTATAGAGCCTCCTCGCGGATTTATTAGCATTAAAGCAAGTAAAGATGGCGTTTTAAAACAAGTTATTCCTGAATTTAAAACGTTAAAAAATAATTATGAATTATTATGGAGTATGCCTTCAAATATAGGGTATTTAGAGTTAGTTGCGATTATGCAAAAATTTATTGATCAATCGATTTCTGTGAATACTAATTATAATCCTGCTAATTTTGATCAAGGTAAAGTGCCTGTCAAATTATTAATTCAAGATATATTAATTGCATACAAGCTAGGCATTAAGACATTATATTATCATAATACACGCGATGGAGCAGGTGAATCACAAAAAATGGAATATGAAGAAGATAATTGTGAAGGGGGTGCTTGTAAAATATGAATTGCAAAGCTATCAATATAAGATGTACTATTTTTAGTGTAACGTAAGGGGTCACATGAGTTATACAACCTTTAATCAACAATGTTTTGATGCAACTAAAGAATCCATGTTTTTTGGAAAAGGAGTGAATATTTCTCGTTATGATGTTCAAAAATATAATATTTTTGAAAAACTAATTGAAAAACAACTGTCTTTTTTTTGGCGTCCAGAAGAAGTCGATTTAGCAACTGATCGAACAGATTTTATGTTATTGCCTTCTCATGAAAAGCATATTTTTATTAGTAATTTACAATATCAAACTTTGCTGGATTCCATTCAAGGGCGTTCTCCTAATGTTGCGCTATTACCGTTGGTGTCTTTGCCGGAATTAGAAACCTGGATTGAAACGTGGTCTTTTAGTGAAACAATACATTCTCGATCTTATACGCATATTATTCGAAATATTATACAAGAACCTTCAGTGGTGTTTGATGATATTCTTCAAACAAAATCGATTTTAGATCGAGCTGAAGCCATCACCAAGCATTATGACCGATTAATTTTAATGACACAGTTATATCAAAGTCAAGGCTGTGGCTTATATGTTATAGCAGGAGAGTCAATTGAGATTACAGTGTATGCTTTGAAGCGCCAATTATATTTAACATTAATTTCAGTTAATATTTTGGAGGCGATTCGATTTTATGTTAGTTTTGCTTGCAGTTTTGCTTTTGCAGAGCGCGCTAAAATGGAAGGTAATGCAAAAATCATTAAATTAATAGCGAGAGATGAAGCGCTTCATTTAACGGGTACGCAGCATATTCTGAATATTCTAAAAGCAGGTCATGATGATCCAGAAATGGCCATGATTGCAAAGGAATGTCGTTCTGAGTCAATTCATTTATTTTTAGAAGCTGTTGAACAAGAAAAACAATGGGCAGAATATTTATTTCAGCATGGCTCTATGATTGGTTTAAATCAAGAAATTTTATGCCAATATATTGAATATATTGCAGCTCAGCGTATGGAGGCTTTACATTTACCACATACATTTGATCGAATTCATAACCCTTTGCCGTGGATGAATGCTTGGTTGAATAGCGATAATGTTCAAGTTGCACCACAGGAAGTTGAGGTGAGTTCTTATTTAGTCGGTCAGGTGAATAGTGATTTAGAAGCGGCTGACTTTAAGTGCTTTTCTTTATAAAATAATACCGTTTTTCACCTATTATTCAGATTATTGTATGAGCACTTCCATTATTATTTATATCAATCAATATTGTTTTTCCTCACCAAAAAAAAGCAAACATAGCTTATTGGAAGTGATGGAGGATCAGCATATTGAAGTAAACTACCAATGCAGAAATGGTTTTTGTGGGGCTTGCCGAATGCAATTATTAAAAGGGAAAGTGATTTATTTTTGTGAACCTTTGGCTTATTTAGCAGAAAAATCGATTCTACCTTGCTGTTGCCGAGTTGAAGAGGATGTGATTTTATCGTTTTGTCTTGATTGAGTGAGCGTATGATATTGGTGGAGCCAGGCGGGATCGAACCGCCGACCTCTTGCATGCCATGCAAGCGCTCTCCCAACTGAGCTATGGCCCCAAAAAAATATTAACAATTTGGAGCGGGAAACGAGATTCGAACTCGCGACCTTAACCTTGGCAAGGTTGTGCTCTACCAGCTGAGCTATTCCCGCGAATGATGTAGATGAGTGTTATGAAGTAGTTTGATTTGCCATTTGAATATAAAATAAAGGATTGTAATGATGAATCCAAAACTGCTGTATTGACAACATGTGGTGTCCCCTAGGGGACTCGAACCCCTGTTACCGCCGTGAAAGGGCGGTGTCCTAGGCCACTAGACGAAGGGGACATAACCAGAAAATTGCCCTGAATGGATCTGGAATATCATAAAGCTAAATAGAGAATGTGTCAATCTTTTTTTATGTTTAGCATCAGATTATGTGTCATATTAGCAGCATAATGCTTCACTTCCAGTGAGTTCAAAGTCAATCGGACGGCCGTTGCCGTCAGCTAGCCTATGAGTTTTTGTTCTATTGCTCTTTTTTCCTTTTTTCTAGAACTACTTGCAGGCTAATAAACTTGAACATAAGTACTATCTATCAAAATATAATTTTGATTTATTTGTTCTTGAGCGTTAACATAATGATTCCATATGTTTTGACATGCAGATCGATTCAATTGATTATACGCCCCTTTCCAAAGGGAGTCTGTGTATCATTTTCATCCTATAGCAGCTGACATTTCGATCATTTTTTCATGCTTATGTCTATTTTTCCCAAAAAACATCAGTTCAAAAATTTCTTTTCATCAGTCAACATTTTTTTTAAAAAAACGTGTCGTTTATTTTAAAATAAAAATCAATCTATAAATGATTTTAAAATTGAGGATATGCTCTAAGCATACGATATGATTCTGGTTATTATTAGGTATGATGACTGTTTTTTTTTAGGTTTTTGAAGCTGTATCATAGTTTTTAATATTTGTTTTTTCCAAACTAAAAAGAAGCTTAATTGATTCATTTAGATAAGATTCAAACTCAATAGGATCATTCGAGTCACGATTACTTCAAGCACTCTTACCTTATTCAATACAGTATCTTGATCTATTTTTTCAGGCATTTCTATTATATCTCAATTAGATTGTTGAGTGATTTAAAATGCTTTTTATTTTTTTTATTATAACAAGCAACATAAATTATGCCCCCTACACAGAATCCTGTTACAACTAATAATGGAACAGTGGTAGACATAGCCAGCTCTATATTGTTGATCGTAGTATTTGAATATACAGTACTATTTTCTATTGTAGGTTCTATTGTAGGTTCTATTGTAGGTTCTATTGTAGGTTCT
>JAAOIJ010000118.1 GCA_015163815.1 Endozoicomonadaceae bacterium | reverse complement strand
ATCGTATGCTTATTCAGTTATTGAGTGTATTCAGATAGAGTCTGTCTTACTATAACAAGCCTTCTTCACATTAACAGGATCATTAGGTTGTTCATTTTTTCGCTTGTAATGATCTTGATGTAAAATATAACTATCGAATTCATCTCTGTTAAGTGCATCATCATTTTCAAATGAATCCCATGATTTCTGAATAGAATACTTTTTGTAAATAGCTTGTTGGTCTAATCTAGGATTATTGACTTGATCATTTGGCAGTGTGTTGATACTGGATTCAGGTGAAATATTCATATTAAACACTCCTTTATAATTTTAATATACTCGATATATCTATAGATGTTTTTGTTCATATTACTTAGACTATGAAAACTTGAAAACATTGATGTATTCAGAGTCGACTAAATAGATTAAATGTCGTTAAAATGAAACACGTGAAAAAAGAGATAGCCTCATGTCTATCTATTCTATTCTATTCGTCTTAATATGATCATGTATTATCATAAAACACCGACTTCACAACAGGTTGCTATACAATGGAAACAAATCTAATCCTTTTAAAAATTAAAAACCTATTGTCTAGACTAGAGATCCTTCGGGGGTACCTTTGACTATGATGAAAAAAAAGATCAATTAATTGAAGTGACGCGCGAATTAGAAAATCCATTAATTTGGAATAATGCAAAAAATGCACAAGCTTTGGGAAAAAAACAAAAAGAATTAGAAACATTAGTCAATATGATTGATCAACTCTATACTGATATTACCGATCTTGACATGATGTTACAAATTGTTATCGAAGAAAATGATGAGAATGGTTTATCTGATATACAAGATACGCTGCATGAATTAGAACGAATATTAGCTCAGCTTGAATTTAGGCGTATGTTTTCTGGTGAAATGGATGAAAATAATACCTATCTTGATATTCAGGCTGGTTCTGGTGGTACAGAAGCGCAAGATTGGGCTAATATGCTACTTAGAATGTATTTACGATGGGCTGAATCCAAAAAATTTCAAACTGAATTAATCGAATTATCAGCAGGGGATGTGGCTGGCATTAAATCAGCCACTCTGCAAATTACAGGTCCTTATGCTTTTGGTTGGCTACGAACTGAAATTGGTGTCCATCGATTGGTTAGAAAATCACCTTTTGATTCAGGTAATCGGCGCCATACTTCCTTTGCTTCTATTTTTGTGTCCCCAGAGATTGATGACAAAATTGACATTCATATTAATCCAGCAGATCTTCGAATTGATACTTATCGATCAAGTGGCGCTGGAGGACAACATGTCAATACAACCGATTCAGCTATTCGTATCACACATATACCAACCAATACGATTGTGCAATGCCAAAACCAGCGATCGCAACATCAAAATAAAGATAAAGCGATGCAACAATTACGCGCTAAATTATATGAATTAGAAATGATGTCACGAACACAAGACAAGCAAGCATTAGAAGATAGCAAATTGGATATTGGCTGGGGAAGTCAAATTCGATCGTATGTGTTAGATGCTTCAAGAATTAAAGATTTACGTACTGGAGTAGAAACCAGTAACTGTCAAGCTGTATTAGATGGTGAATTAGATATTTTTATTGAAGCTAGCTTAAAGCAAGGCATATCTCATTAATCAACGAACCTAATAGAATAAGCGACTTAATTTATGCATTCAAACGATATTCAACTTGAAGCTACATGGAAAACAAAACTCTGTGACGAGTTTAATAAATCATACATGCAAACCTTAAAACATTTTTTAATTCAAGAAAAAAAAGCAGGGAAAAAAATTTATCCTAAAGGAGAAAACTACTTTAGAGCACTGAATTTAATTCCTTTTGAGCAAGTTAAAGTGGTCATTTTAGGGCAAGATCCATATCATGGTCCTCAACAAGCAACCGGTTTAAGCTTTTCTGTACCTCCTCATATTTCTATCCCACCGTCATTGATTAATATTTATATGGAATTACAAAATGATTTAGGCATTGAACCTGCAACGCATGGCTGCTTAGATAGTTGGGCGACTCAAGGTGTTTTATTACTCAATAGCGTGTTAACTGTTGAGCATAAACAAGCCGCTTCGCATCAAGGAAAAGGTTGGGAGCAATTTACAGATTATATTATTCAAACATTAGAAAGAGAACAAGAACATTTAATTTTTATTTTATGGGGCAATTATGCTCAAAAAAAAGGGAAATTTATTAATGAAAAAAATCATTTAATTATTCGATCTCCACATCCTTCCCCGTTAGCCGCTCACAGAGGTTTTTTTGGCAGTAAACCTTTTTCACAAGTGAATCAATATTTAAAAAAACATAATAAAAAACAAATTATTTGGAATATTCCTCATGAATAGAACCAAAAATCAATCTAATTAATATAGCTAACATACGTGCAAGGGCCTATCCACGTCAGGGTGTACATGCATACTTGATCAAGATATTTTATTGAGATTTGATTGCCTGAACTGCAGTGCTATCGTTGCCTTTTAAAGAAGGATTATTCTATTTTTGAAAACCGTTCAATTTTTTTCAGACCATTCTCCAGTTGATTGCATTGTATATCATGCCTTTTAACAAAAATAAGTATACTTTTTATATAGTATATGATTTCATTCATTGTTTATCAAAATGATATGATGGCTTGTAAAATAGTGCCTTCATTGATGTTTTTTGGATAATACACTTATTGTTCTGGTGATTCTGATAGTTCTGAGGGTTCTGTGAATAAATCTGCTTGTTCTTGGTGTGATAATTGATTCATAGAATCCTCTATTTCTGAAAATTCCAGCATGTTCTTAAAAATATCCACTTTAATATCATCACACTCTATATTGATTTGATTCATTAGTGCATTGATGATGTGTAATAATTTTGTTGATATTATCTTTAGATCTACAAAATCTTGATCAAATTCTTCTTCTTTTTTTTGTAATAAAAATATTATTTTTCTTGAGAGATGAATGGGTGTATGTCGTTGGATAAATTCTATTTTCATGATACTGAATAGGCTGGTGAAGATTAATAATATTTTATCTAATAATTCAAATAATATAGGATCGATAGCGCTTTGGATTTCTATATGTGTTTCGTTATTTTCTATAACAAGTTTTTCTTTTATTGTTTGTATGCATGTCGGAAAATCAAAATGAAATGTAGGTTTTTTATATAAGTCTGTCAATTTTTTACACATTGAATCAAAATCATTTAAGATGCTAACTATGTTGCTTATAATGGATGTTTCAGATTTTATACACGATAAATACAGCTGAAAATCTTGCGTCATTTTTTCTAAATAATGCTTGATATAGCTTAAAAAATCTTCAATATTATCTTGCTTTATTCTGGCTGATTGATACAAATATAAAAAATTTTTCAACGCTATATGCGCTTTTTTGCATATATGTAACGCTTGAAAATTCATCTCTACCTCTTGGCATGATATCTTGAATGATCTCGATTTTATGTTGGGTTCGAGTTTATCATCACGATCTGTGTGCAACCTCTTTGCTGGTATCTTGTGATGCGAGACAGGAAGTTGAGGTAAGTCTGAATTATCTTCAATGGGTAATAATATTTGAACAGGCATTACAGCAGATTTATTTTGTTGTATCGATAGCGCATTCAATTCAGGATCTGTATAATTAACCCAATGATAATATGCTTTTTTTTCATCATACTTGGCAAGCAAACCATTGATAATAAAATGACTTGTATAGATACCAAAAGCAAGCCCAGTAATCATATAAATTGGTATATTCAATATACTAGCAGTAGAGAATAGCGCAACAAATGGAACAGCTTGTGTACAATACTGTGATAGTTTGTATTGCTGAGATTGTTTTTTACATGCTTTATAATTTAATTCTAAAAATTTTTTTTTCTCTTGTAGAATAGAAGCAATATTATTTGATATATCGGCAGTATTAACTGGTATTTTCAAATGATGTGCTTGATCTGATAATTTTAAAACAGAGCTATTATAATGTTTTATGTATTGATAAGCAGTATAAACGACAATGCATGTCATAGAAAACATAATCACATAAGACGCTTCATAATATGCAGCACTTTGAATAAATCGGTCTGGCAATGTTTGTTTGCAAAAATCTTGATGATTATAAATGCGAGCACACGTGAGTGCTTCAGGTAGATATGACTGAATTGATTCCACTACTCTGACAAAAAAAACACTATGTGTAAAGTCAAATTGATACGCTTTACGGCAATTTTCGAAATAATTAATTGCATTAAAAACATATCCTGGTCCTGACTGAAAGATTGTAGATAGCATGATACTTCATCCTTATTATATATTGAATCTATTGAATGCTACTTCTCAATTCAATTAGTAGCCATTATATTAATATCACTTTGTCATTCAAAAAATATTCTGTGAATTTTTGAAATATATGTTATTTTTTATGTTTTTCTTTCTCTGTTTTTTCGAATGTATCAATCAGCTCTATGATGTGTTGATTTGTATTTTTCAACTGTATGAGCTCTAGATATTGTGCTTGTATTTTTTGATCGTTTTCAGGTGTAAGATAATTGAATTTTGAAAGACAACGATCATATTCTAATGAAAGCGACTTAATATGATGAGACAATCGATTCTTCTTCGTAGAAATAGTGATCATGCTGACAGGTAATGCAAAGCCAATGATGAATGAAGTGGCTAAAAAAGAATTAAAAGTAGAACAAGCTATTATTGCAAGCTGTATACCTATTGCTAAAGTCATAGAAGATAGAAAGTATTCTACTGTTCTAAGAGCAAGTGGTGAGTATAATATATTGCTCAACATTGTTGTGTTTTTTACTGATAGATGAGTGCTTTCATTTTTTTTACATACAAGATGAGATTGTTTGAAGCCTATATTGCTATTAGTCTGAAATATACTACCATCTTTTAGATTGCTGGGTAACATCATTAATCTCCTTATAAATAAATCACAATACAATTTAAAAAATAATGAAGATGTATTGTATTCCATGCCAATACATCAATATTGATTTTTTGAACGTGCATTGATGCTTCTTGTTATTGATGCAATATATAAATATAATGTGAGACCTTTGCAATAAGACAACAAAGACTCCTGATATGATCTTTTTTATTAAAATAGTTTAAAAAATGAAGTAATTTATGTATTGTCTGAATAAAAAAACACATAAATTATTCATTAAACTGCTTATTGCAAAGATCTCAATATATTACACGATATAATATTAGAACTTATAATCTGTAAAAAGTTCAATTTTAATTTTTTAAATATTAAAATTCAATAATATAGAAATATAAGTTCGGGTGTTTGGGTTATTTGTAAAAAAATGATATGCATCAGGATTTAATCATGATCCAAAAAATATTCTCTTGAAGATCAATGATATCATCCTAAGCATGGGAGCTATTCATCCGCAACGCGTATAACGCGACGGCTTATTTTGTTGATCACAGTTGATAATCGAATTCAAAGCCATATTTAGGAGTTGAACTATGAAGTCACACACTTGCGTGGATAGACTCTAAGCTCAATTTAGTATAAATACAATAGCAAGATCATTTAAAATGAATAATCTTGCTATTGTATTCACAAGATAGAAGCAATAGTCTGCTTCATTGAACAGAGTTTTGAGAGAATATATCTATCTTCTGTTGACGAATTAAATGATTTTCTTGTTGATCTTTTATGCTTTTTAACTGATTGTTTTTTTGTGTTAGAATAGTCATCTGTGTTGTGATGCAGTCTATAGTTTCCAGTAGTAGATCTATTTCTTGTTTTTCTCCTTCTTCTTCTTCTGTTACATATTTCTGTGCTGTTTCAAGCTGTTTTGAAAGAGGATCTAGATCTATCTCTGGCATAGTACTCTTTATAGGTTGCATGTGTTCTTTGAATTCTGTCACTAAATTTTCTATGCCCATATTATATAATAAGACTTGATGTGCTATAGAGTTTTTATTCTCTAGAAAGCCAAGTGCCACATCTTTTTGTATTCTGTCGATTAAATCCTGAATTAACTGATAGATCTTTTTTTTCATGTCGCAATAAAATTCTGGTTTTTGATGATATAAACCAGTCAATTGAGTTTGTTTTGTTGATGGGGTGTCCTGTTGAAACTGTTTAAGAGTATGCAGTAATTTTTGACTGAGATCTTGTATCTTAATTTTTAATATCGGGGATTCAGATACTTTTTCTGTACATTGGGTTGCATACTGATAAGCTATTTTATGCTGTGCAAGTTGAGAGCTTTCTTTTTTATATCGGATGAACGCTATTAACGATATACAACTAGTTGTTATTACACTAGCAGTTACTGAATATAAGCAATCTAGCATAACAAATGGAGTAGAAAATAGATAATGAGCCCCTATAGTCAGTGCGCCTAATATAATAATGGGGTTCATATGAAAAGTGAAAGTGCTAGCAGATCGCCATCTAGCTTCTTTAATTTGATATAATTGATCAGATTGATCATATTGCGTTAAGTGTTGTGTTTTTAGCGTTATGATATTTTTTTTATGTTCTTTTGTTAACTCCTTCCTTTCCATATCGTGAAAGTTTTCGTCTTGATCAAGACATGTGCGGGCTAAATAACTCACTACGTTAGGCAATATTATAATAGAGCTAGTTAATAATCCAATCCATATCGGATTAATATCATTCAATATATTGAAATATCGTTGAGGTTCTTCATTTAGAGAACAATGTTGTCCTAAAGATAGTGTATGACAAGAAATAAGATTCATTTCGTCTAACTGTTTCATCACAGAAATACTAGTATTTGATGCTATCATTGTTTCAAATATTTTTCTTACGCCTCCTAATTGATGAATATATTGATTGAATGGCTTGATGAAAGGCTGGGCTGTCTCTAATAAAAATTGCATGATTAAGTACTCCTTATATAGTGTTGTATTATCTTTGGTATATTTTGTGTTATTTTAAATCTAGATTGTTGCATGTCTTCTGAATTCTGTATGATGTTTTTTCGTAAATGGTCTGTTAATGCTGCCATTTCCTCCATATACTCATTATTTTCCTTTTGTAATTTTTCTAAAGTCATCTCATATTGATGACATATCTCCCTAGTTTCATCTATGGTTTTGTTTAATTGTTTTTCACAAGACGTTTGATTTGTTAATAGTGATTCTTGTGTTTTTTGTTCTTTTTTTCCAGTTTCAGGAGTCTCGTTAATGATCTCTAGCGATGATGTGAGATGTTCTTTTAGATCATCTAGTTTTTTTTGACAATTTTTATTAGCTTGCTCTAGTAACACTTGCGTTGTCTGGCGTTGCTCCTTTATTGTTTGATATAAAGAGAGCAGTTTATCAGATAGTTCCGTTTGCGAGTCTAGACTAGATGTTATTTTTTGTGAGTTTAATTTTTTCTGATACTCTTCTATGTCTTTGATCTGTTCTTTTAATTCTTGAACTTTGTCTTGTAATTGTGCAATATTTTCAATTTGAATCCGTGTATTGATTGTAGTATCAATATCAGTTTGAAGTGTTGTACAATTTGTTACAATAGTATTCGTATTCTGTATGATTTCCTGCATTAATTCTTCCAATAGTATTAATTTCTTGGATAGTTCTTCTCTTTCTGGATAGTTCTGTGTCGTATAGAGTGTTGCTTCTAGTTGTGTAGATAGTGGAATGATGTCGCCTGATGCTGTTGTGCAATAAAAATATACTACACATTGTAGGTATTGAAAAATGATACTAGCTGAAGCTCCAATAGCTGAAGCCATTATGACCAAAGCAGGATTAGATATACTAAATGTCATGATGCTTGTTGCAACAGTAGCCATTATATAACCTGTCCAATTTGATTGATTTCCCCATTCCATATATTTCTTTTTCTGATGCATGGCAGTAGCTATCTGAACGCATGATTCTTTTTGTTTTTTCTGTGTTTGTGATTGTGCTTGCCTGAATAGATCATCAACATTTTCTAGTTTTTCATTACCTCGAAGCCGAAGGGGCGTTTTTTTTATATTTGGTTTTTGAATACAGGCAGCAAAAATAGGGTATATTAATGAGGTGCAAATTACAGTAGCCACTACAAACCAAGGCAGGCTTATTGGTTCTTCTTCAAGAGATTTTGGGTTGTCATCCCTAGATGTGTTTGTTGTGTTTTCGATATCATCTATGTATGATGTATTCGATATGATAGATAGTGCGGTTAGATTATCCATATTTTACTCCTTATAATGATATAATTCGATGTTAATTATTGATGATGATTCATTTTTAGTATGATCACGATCATATTGGTATTTGTTTACTCTTTAGTTTAGAAGGTAAAAAAATGAAAAAGTTTCATATGATAGTTAAATTGGTACAGTTATTTTTATCTTATAAAAATAAATAATAGATATTTCATGGGTTTAAAAGATAACACCTATTTTGTAGTGAATAAATTATTAATAGCACTATATACGCTGTTTTATCTAAAGTAGATCATGATGAGGTGATATTTTATAAAAAAATACATTAATACATAGATATGCTTTAGGAAAAAATATAAATAATAATGTGAAAAATAAATGTCATAGCGGCTATATTGCCTTTTCAAGTGTGAAGTGCAACAGTAAGGCCTTTTCTATAGCTAAAAAAAGCAGTCAAATGCTAATAATTCGTATCACTTCTTTTTACCAACAAAAGAAGGAGAATTACATGGCTTATCAACACTTTACTGCAGAAGAAAGATCTCAAATTTACATCTTATTGTCAAAGCATTATTCTATTCATGCTATAGGAAGCGCATTGAAAAGATCTCCTTCT